>DAOKZJ010000005.1:0-42984 GCA_035325685.1 Candidatus Moraniibacteriota bacterium
CCGCTCATCAACTCACGACCGCGCGCTGGTGAGTGTGGTGTTTTTGCAAATCAAAAATAATTATTTGAATTTTTTACTAATTCGCTTGCTTGTTTGTATTATTCTCTTAGCGCGCTATACTTAAATAACCACAAAAATAACGGCATTTTACCGCAATTTAGCCAAATCCAATCTAATACCACAAAATACATGAACGCCCCCACTACCCCCAAAAAACTCGTCTTGATTGACGGCAACGCCATCATCCACCGCGCGTTTCATGCCCTGCCGCCACTGACCACCAAAAGCGGCGAATTGGTCAATGCGGTCTACGGCTTCGCGTCGACGCTGCTGAGCGTGATAAGCGAATTCAAGCCGGACTGCGTCGCGGCTTCTTTTGATTTGGCTGCGCCCACTTTCCGCCATAAGCAATACGAGCAGTACAAGGCCACCCGGACAAAAGCGCCGGATGAACTTTATGCCCAAATTCCCCGCGTCAAAGAAGTGGTACGGACATTCAATATTCCCATTTACGAAAAGGAAGGATTCGAAGCGGATGACCTGATAGGGACCCTGGCCAAGCAAGCCGCCGAAAAGGGGTTTCAAATAATCATCGTCACCGGCGATATGGACACCCTTCAGCTCGTGGACCGAAATACCAGCGTGTACGCCATGCGCCGAGGGCTTAGCGACAGCGTCCTTTACGACGAGGAAGGTGTTTTGCAGCGCTATGGCTTAAAACCCAAGCAGCTTATCGATTTTAAGGGCTTGCGCGGCGATCCTAGTGACAATATCCCCGGAGTAAAGGGGGTCGGCGAAAAAACGGCCACCGATCTTTTGCAAAAATACGGGACACTCGAAAATGTCTACGGGCATATCGAAGAGATAAAAGGCGCCGTCAAAGATAAACTCGCACGCGACAAGGCCAGCGCGCTACTCAGCAAGGAATTGGCCACGATAAATCGCGCCGTACCGGTAGCTTTTTCCGAGGAGCAGGCGGCTCTGCATGAATTTGACCGCACAAAAATAGTGACGCTGTTTGGCGAACTTAATTTTTACAGCCTTATCAAAAGAATTCCCGCTTCTGCAGATCGCGAAGAAGGAACCTCCGCCCAAGTTGCAACCGAACTTCAAGCAAGCTTGCTGTTCGAAAATTCTTCAGGCAAAGGGGTTTTGGACAGGAAATATTCGCTTATCGAACCGGAAACACTGGCATCTTTTGCAAAAGAAATTTCAAAACAACAAGAAATTGCCCTTCATCTGGAAATGCACCAAAACATGCTTTTGGGAATTTCTTTTTCTTGGAAGACTGGCCGAGCATCTTTCGTGCCATTTGAAGAAAAAACCGCATCCGTTTTGAAAGAGATCCTGGAGAACCAAAAAATTGCAAAGATCGGCTTCGACCTTAAGCAATCCTATAAAATACTCCGGGGATTTGGCATCGAGCTTAATCCCCTCTCCGCCGATATCTTATTGGCCGCCTATGTCCTTGACCCCGGCAAAAAAATAGAACTCGATCAACTGGTTCTTGCCGAGCTGGGCGAAGAACTGCCTGCGCCGAAAAACAAGAAAAGACAGCTTTCCTTGATCGAAGAAGCTCCCGACATGCACAAGATTTACAAAGAATCCTGCCTTGGGGCTGATTATGTCTTCAAACTCAATGACGCCCTGGCAAAGAAAATCTCTGCCATAAGCGCGCAACAGCAGGCTGCGGGCGCAAAAAAAACCATCCATACGGTTTTGGCGGAAATAGAAATGCCCCTGGTTAAAATTCTGGCCAAAATGGAGCTTTTTGGCATAAAAATGAATACGGTTATTTTTGAAGGAATTTCGGCCAAAATAAAGACCCGCCTCAAAAACCTGGAAAAATCCATTTATGAAGCAGCCCAAACGGAGTTCAATCTCAATTCTCCCCGTCAGTTGGCCGAAATACTTTTTACAAAACTCGAACTACCGACAACCGACATCAAAAAGGGCAAAACGGGATATTCCACCGCTTCTTCGGAACTGGAAAAATTGCGCCCCCGGCACAAGATCATCGGAAAAATAGAACAATACCGCGAGCTTTTCAAGCTCAAAACGACTTATTTGGATACCTTGCCGAATCTTGTTGATGAACAGTCGCGTCTCCATACCACCTTCAATCAGGCGGTGGCTGCAACCGGAAGACTTTCTTCCACCGATCCAAATTTGCAAAACATCCCGATCAAAACGGATTTGGGCCAACTAATGCGCACCGCTTTTGTGGCCGAAGAAGGATACAAGCTGATCAGTGCGGACTATTCGCAAATAGATTTGCGCTGCGTGGCTCATGTCAGTCAAGACAAAAAAATGATCGAGGCATTCCATCGTGGCGAAGATATCCATCGCCTAACCGCAGCCGAAGTGAACAAGGTGACACCGTCTCAGGTAACCGACAAAATGCGCTCAGCCGCCAAGGCCCTCAATTTTGGCATAATTTACGGGGTGGGCGCCTTCGGCTTTTCCCAGTCCGCCGGGATATCGCGCGAACAGGCCCAAGAATTCATCAACGCCTACATGGAAAAATTCTCGGGAGTGGCGGCGTATATGAAAAGGACGCGCGAATTTGTGAAAAAAAACGCCTATGTAGAAACCGTTCTCGGCAGAAGAAGGAACATTGCGGAAATAAATTCGCCCAATTTCCAAGTGGCTGCCGGAGCGGAACGCATGGCTATCAACATGCCCATCCAGGGCTTGGCTGCAGACATCATGAAACTGGCCATGATTGATGTTTACAATTATTACCAAGACGATCCCGAGGTGCGCATGCTTTTGCAAATTCACGACGAGATAATTTTGGAAGTGAAGCAAGATCGCGCAGCTGAAGTGGCCGCCAAAACCAAAGAACTTTTGGAAAAGGTTTTCCCCCTTCGTGTCCCGTTGGTGGCGGACATTTCCATTGGAGACAACTGGGGGGAAATCTGACGGCTTTCGACCTCACCCGTCACGAGTACGTGCCACCCTCTCCTTTTTCAAGGAGAGGGGAAGTTGAGGAGGCTTTCGACCTCACCCGTCACGAGTACGTGCCACCCTCTCCTTTTTCAAGGAGAGGGGGATATTAAAAAAAACTTTTTATGCCTGAGCTTCCCGAAGTGCAAACCATTGCCAATGATTTAACCTCCCTAGGCGGCAAGAAATTAGCCGCTTTTTGGACAACCCATCCTAAGGCGCTTAAAAATGAAGCCAAAAAAAGCCTTACCGCAGAATTTTTGGCAAAAGAACTTTCTGGCAAAACCTTAAAAAGCGTCCGGCGCCACGGCAAGGCGCTTGTCTTGGAATTGGGAAGCGGCTCCGTGCTTTTGCTTCATTTGCGCATGACTGGCCAGCTTTTCTGGGTGGACAAAAAAACAGCTACTTTTTCCCCTCCACATTTGCTGCAAAAATATCCCCACTTGCGGCATTTTTGGGGCTTTGCAGACGGCAGCGCGCTTCTCTTTGCGGATATCCGCAAATTTGCCACCATAACCTGGCTCAAAGACGGAAATTTACCGCCAACAGCCCCTGATCCGCTAGAAAAAAGCTTTACCGCCGGTTTTTTTTCCAAAATAATCCAAAAATACCCAAACCGCTCCATAAAAGAGCTGTTGATGGACGGGAAGCTTATTTCCGGAATAGGCAACATTTATGCCAATGAAGCGCTTTTTGCGGCCCACATAAATCCCCTGAGGAAATCTTCTTCTCTTTCTGAAACCGAAAAAAGGCTTATTTTAAACAAAATAAAACAAATCTTAAAAAAAGCCATCCGAATGCGCGGCACCTCCGTCAGCGACTACCGAGATGGTGCCGGCCAAAAAGGAACGTATCAAAATCAGCTACGCATTTATAGAAAACGTGGCCTTCCTTGCCAGGTATGTGGTAAAATTATCTTGCGCACAGTTCAGGGCGGACGCAGTACCTTTTACTGCCCCTCCTGCCAAAAATAAGTAACTCATAAATATCCAAATGGAAAAGAAACAGAAGATCTTAATTGCCATTGCCGCTATCATAATCAGCTTGAGCGCGGTTTACTTCGGCGCATTGCGCGATAAAATGCGTTCCAAGAACGTCAAGCAAATCCAAATAGACCAAAGCGAAACATCTTCAACTCCGGCCAACGAGGGTAACGTGAGTCCCATCTCCGGACTCGCCTGTGAAAACTGGAACCGCCGTCCGTTTGCAGTCATGCAACCTTCCGACGTGCCAGCCAGACCCGCAGCAGGATTTTACGACGCGGATATGGTTATCGAAATGCCGGTAATCACCGCTTCCATCACCCGCCTGATGGGCGTATACGTGTGCGGCAATCCGGATGATTTGGGTTCGATGCGCAGCGCCCGTCATGACTTCATCCATCTGGCCAAAGGATTGGACGCCATCTTTGTGCACTGGGGACGCTCGGATATCGAAGAATTTAAAGAAAGACTCAATAACGGCATCATCGACAACTTAAACTGCAACGGAGACGCCGGTAAAAGCGCCGCGGCTTATTGCTACCGCAAAGAAGGAATGAGCCGCGGAGTGGACAGCGGTTATGCCAAATTCACGCGCCTTGTAGAAGCCGCCAAAGATTACGGTTATCGTTTGGAAAACAAATTTGCCGGCTATCCCCACCAAGCGGAAATGTCCGCCGACCAACGACCCAAAGGGGGTAATTTGCGCGTAGCCTTTGCCGGACCGTTTGCGGTGGAATATGATTATGACACCCAGACCAACAGCTATCTGCGCATCTGGGGAGGAAACCCGGACACCGACCGCAACAACGGCAAAAGAATCGCTCCTAAAAACATAGTGGTCATGATCGCGCGCAGCGACCAGATAGAGGGGCAATACAACAATGTGCAACTCGGCGATCCGTGGTATGACAGCACAGACAGCGGAGATGCCTATTTCTACCTCAACGGCCAAGAAATTCGCGGCACCTGGAAAAAAGACAAAGCCCGCATCGACAGCAAACTTACCTTCCATGACCAAAGCGGCAAAGAAATCGCCTTCGTGCCTGGCCAAATCTGGGTGGAAGTGCTTGAGCCCGGACAAACGCTTCGCTGGACTCCCAGTAATTAAAAAGTTTTCCTTGAAGGCTTAAAGATATGCTCATTTTCCTTTACGGCAAAGACGGTTACCGCGCCCAGGAAAAAATCCGGTCCATTAAGCAGAAATTCTTAGAAAAAAGCTCAGGTTCCGACCTGAGCTCTTTCGACTTTGGTGAAATTTCTTCCGCGCAACCCTTGAGCAAAGCACTTTCTTCCCAAGGGCTTTTCAGCCCCAAACGTCTAATCTTGGTTAGCGGCGCCTTAAGTTGCCCGACAGCACTTCAAAAGGAAATCTTAACTGAGCTGACAAAACATCCCCTGCTTCCCGCCGATAATGACACGGTGCTTATTTTTTGGGAAAATTCAGACCCGAAAAAAAATTTGTCTTTGTTCAAATTTCTTCTCAAAAATGCCAAAAATGAACAGCTTGCCCCCTTGGCAGGAATGAAACTGGAAAAATGGGCTCTTTCTTTTTTGGCCAAGGAATTCCCTTCCTCCCAAATAGATCGACAGGCCTTGAGTGAAGTTTTGGCAACCACAGGAGGCGATCTTTATCGTCTGGACGCAGAACTTTCCAAACTCGCCTTATACAAAAAGGGAAGCACTATAACACCAGAGGATGTAAAGCTCATGCTTAGCCAAAAACCGCTTTCCACCGTTTTTGAAGCTATTGAAGCCCTCACTCTGGGAAACAGCGCCGCTTCTTTGAAGCTTTTGCACGAACAGCTTTCCTTGGGCCAAGACCCTCTTTATCTGCTTTCCATGTATGTCTACCAGTTGCGCACTTTACTCAAAGTAAAAAGCGCGCTGGCGGAAGGAATTTTTGATTCCATGTCGATAGCCAGATATGCTCAAATCCATCCTTTCGTCGCCCAAAAAAGCATCCCTCGGTTGCGCGCCATGCCCGGCGGCAAGCTGGAAGGTTTGTATCTGCGCCTGGCGGAACTGGACATTAACGCCAAAACCGGCGGCAAAGATCCTGTTTTGGCTCTCGATGAACTGCTTTGTGCCAACTGAAACAAAAACCGCCCGGCAAACGCCGGGCGGTTTTTTATGCAAGCTTTCCGAAAAACTATTTCTTCAAAGCAATCTTTTTTACTGCAGCATTTAGCCGGCTCTTTTTGCGGGCAGCGGTGTTTTTCTTGATCACCTTCTTTTGCGCAGCTTTGTCTAATGACTTTTGTGCCACTTTAAGCCATTTTTGCGCCTCATCTACGTTCCCAGCAGAAACGGCTTCCCGTGTCTTTTTGATGGCATTGCGAAAAACTCCGGTCGCGACCTTGTTTTTGATCGTTTTGCGCTCGGTCACGCGCATGTATTTCTTGGCAGATTTTTTGATAGGCACTTGTTTGGTTGGTGGCATTTTCTGCGACGCATGTCTTTAGCATGCGCGAGAGAGCCACTTGGTTACCTTGTTACTTAAGAGCGGTTCACTGAGATTCTTGATTTATAGCATATGCCCGAACATCTGACAAGCTTTCAGCGTTTGATGACAACTTCTTTGATATCTTCCGTGCCCAGTTCTTTATTGAGCATATCTTTAAGCTCCTGGCGGCTGAGCCACAATTCGCTAGCCCAAGCGGACGTGCGCGCACTCACATGAAGTTTTCCGTCGCGAAAAAACTCTATCTTGACGTTTTCTGTGCCGCGTCGGCCGTATTCAGCAGCAACAATACGCCCAAAGACAAAAGCGACGCTCTTTTCATCGAGCGCCGCACTCGCTTTTGAGCGCATCTTTTTCTTTAAAAGTTTTCCCAATTGCTGCATATTCTCAAGAATTCTTGATAGGCATGATCACATATGTGAAGGAAGGAATATCCATGGCCGCGCTCTCCCCTCCCACCATGCGCAAAACCGCAGGCGCATTAGAGCTATTTATGAGCAAGGCGAACTGAGAAGTCCCCATTGCCTGAATACCGTCAAGCATGTATCGCGGATTAAACGTTATTTCTTGGGCGGATCCTTGCAAAAGCACGGAAAGTTCCGTTGTGTTAGCCCCCACATCCTGTGCGCGCGAAGCAACTTTCAAAACTCCTTCGGCGGAAATAGAAAAATGCACTTCCCCGGCTTTACTGGCAGCAAACATCCCGGCAAGCTTTACCGCCCTGAGAAAATCATCTTTATCCACTACCACGCGCGTTTCAAAAGAAGTGGGCATTATTTGCCGATATTCCGGATATTTGCCATTAATGAGCCGAGATACGATACGTACGCCTCCCACCTGAAAAAATATCTGGCTCTCCTCTATGGAAACCTTCACCTCTTCCGCCTCTGCTCCAATTACGCGCAAAACTTCCGCAAAAGTAGCGCTGGGTACGATAACCGAGGAAGTCTTTTCGCAAAAAGCATCATAGGCAGCCACATCCTCTTTTTTGAGCGGAATCATCGCCTCCGCCAAGCGAAAACTGTCCGTAGCAGCCAAAGTGAGCGCTCCTTTTTCCAAAGAAAGATTAACCCCGGAAAGCTCAGGACGAGCTGAATCGAGCGAAACGCAAGCCAAAAGACGCGGCATATGTTCTTTGACGCTTGCAACCGGCATGGAAAAAAGAAATTGCCCGTTCATTTCCGGGATGATCGGGAATTCCGCTGCCTCCAATCCCTTGATCTGGGCTTTGGAGTTGCCACTGGAAACATTAAGTACCTGGTCTTCCACAAAAAGATCCACTGCACCGTCAGAAGGAAGATTGCTGACAAAACTGCTGAGCAGCTTGGCTGGCACGGTAATGCGTCCTTCCTGTTCTATCTTGGCGCCTACTTTGAGAAAAACGCCTATTTCCAGATTAGTTGCCGAAACTTTGAGCATTCCTCCTTCCGTTTCCAAGAGGATGTTTTCCAAAATAGGCAAGGAAATGTGTCTGCCCACCACCCGCTCGGTGCTATGAATGGCTTTTTTGAAATTTTCTTGAGTACATGTGAGTCGCATAGGATAGCTTTTCTTTATCTGATTATCCTTTTTTTGTTTTCGCGCCACAAAAGGGCTTCTTTTCCCCGAAAGTTATCCACAAGTTATTCACAATCAAGCTACACTGTAAAGACGTTCCTTGAGGACTGCTACATCTTCCCGCAATTTCTCATTCTTTTCAAGCTCTTCACTTATCTTTTCACAAGCATGCAGTGCCGTCGTATGATCACGCCCGGCAAAGAATTCGCCTATGCCCGGATAAGATAAATTAAGCTCGCTGCGCATTAAGTACATAGCTATTTGCCGGGCATGCGAAAGCTCCTTGCGCCTTCCCTTGTTAATCAAATCTTTTATCTCCAAACCGAAATAATTGGCGCAGGTCTGGACAATATCCTGTGGCTGCACGCCCTTTTTTTTGCCACTGGAAATTATTTCAGAAAGTATCTGTTTGACAAACGAAAGGGTCGGCAGCTTCTTGTTGAGCTCGCATGCGGCAATGATCCGGTTGAGCGCCCCTTCCACTTCGCGAATATTATGCTTGACATTCTCTGCAATGAAACGAATCGTTTCGTCATCCAGATAAAAACTGCGCTCTGTCGCCTTGGCTTTAAGAATAGCCATGCGCGTTTCCAGATCAGGCTTGCTGATGTCTGCAATCATGCCGCCTTCAAAGCGCGACCTAAGACGCTCCTCCAAGGTGGCAATCTCCTTGGGTGGACGATCAGAACTTATCACTATCTGCTTATTGAGCTGATAAAGCGCATTGAATATATGGAAAAACTCATTTTGCGTCTTTTCTTTGCCGGAAAGGAACTGCACATCGTCGATAATCAACAGGTCGATTTGCTGATACTGCGCCTTGAATTCATTGACTGTTTGGCTGCGGATCGAATCGATAAGTTCCGTCGCAAAACGCTCCGAAGTTATGTATTTCACTTTCCTGCTCGGATCCTTGCGCAATATCTCATTGCCAATGGATTGCAAAAGATGCGTCTTACCCAGCCCCACTCCGCCATAAATGAAAAGTGGATTATAAACACGCCCCAAATTCTGGGAAACAGCATAGCAAGCCGCACGCGCCAATTCGTTATTTTCCCCCACGATAAAACTTTCGAACGTATAGCGCGGGTTGAGGTTGTTTTCCTGAGGAGCTTGAGCGAGTGGCGTAAGATTTGCCGCGTGAACTTGCGGCGAATGCGTTGGCGCAGCCACCATCCCTCCTTCCTGGCTCTGGACGGATGCCGCTGTCCTAACTGGCGCCTCTGCGGAATTTTGGGGATTATAAATAATGCAAGCTATCTCGCGCACATCATCTTGAAAATTGCGCAACGCCCGGAAAATGTACGAATTGTATTTGTTCTCCAACCACTCCTTGGCGAAGCCATTTGGCACCCCAATAACCACCTTCCCATTCTCATTGGAGATAATGGCGGTGTTTTTAAACCAAGTGACGAAATTAGCCTTGGATATGGAAAGCTCTATTTCGCCAAGAGCAGCCTGCCAAAGCTCCGAATTGGTCATAGCGGTTATTGCCTTAAATAAAACATTATATTGCAGCTGGGATTATATCATGCCAAAGTTATCCACACCAGTATTGCCTTATCCATTGCCTGTGGATAAGTTGTGTATAACTACCATATTACTTTTCTTATCCCTCCCGCACTGGCCAAAAGGAGTAGCGGAAAGGAAAGGCGCTTTAAAGAGCCTTTTTTGCACAGCTGATTTATTGACTTTCTTGGCTATACTGGTACACTCATATATAGCGCAACCATTAATAACTAGCTATCCACAAAACATATGAAAAGGACTTATCAGCCCAAAAAAGGCAGGCGCAGCGCCAGACACGGCTTTTTGGAACGCATGAGCACTGAAGGCGGAACCAAGGTGATCAAAAATCGCCGCCGCAAGGGGCGCAAAAAGCTTACTGTCTAAAAAGACATGCTTGCGCGCGAACATCGACTAACAGAAAGGAGCGATTTCGAGCGCGTATATGCCCAGGGCGCTTTTTTCGGAGCACCCGATGTGGCCTTGAAAGTATTAAGAACTCCTACCAGGAATTTGCGAATAGGATTTTCCGTGGGAAAACAATTCTCCCCTCAGGCCGTGGCACGCAATCGCATGAGAAGGGTGCTACGAGCCATCATGGGAGAAAATATTTCCCGAATACACAGCGGAGCGGACGTCATCGTGATATGCCGCACGCGAAGCGGAAAAATCGACTCCAAATCCCTGCGCAGCCAGCTGGAGAAGCTACTGCAAAAAGCCAGGCTAACCGCCTGAAAATCAAAAAATTATGGGAATATTCCACACTTTTGTTTACCAGCCACTCTACAATACCCTTATTTTCCTTTACAACAACGTTTCCGGTGCGGATTTCGGCATAGCTATAATAATGCTGACCATCATTATCCGCACCATCCTCATCCCGCTTTACCGCACTCAGATCCAGTCCCAGCAAAAACTGCAAAAGCTACAACCGGAAATAAAAAAGATTCAAAAAAAATACAAGGATGACAAGGAGCAGCAAACCAAAGCGATGATGGAGCTTTACCGCGAGAACAAAACCAATCCGTTCTCGGGCTGCCTTCCCCTGATAGTTCAGATAATCTTCCTGATAGCCATTTACCGCATTCTTATAACCATTTCCGGCAGCGGATTGGTAGCCGACAGCAGTGAGTTGTACGGTTTCGTAAAGAATCCGGGCGAAATAAACCAGCTTTTTATTTCCTTGGTAGACCTAACCAAGCCCAACATCATTATCGCCGTCTTGGCCGCTCTGGCTCAATATTTCCAAACCAAGATGCTGTTAGCCAAAATCCCCCCCAAGGCCAAGGAAGGAAACGAAGAAGGTCCGGACATGGCTCAGATCATGAACAAGCAAATGCTTTACCTGGGACCCATCCTTACCTTGATGATCGGTGTCCAATTCCCTGCGGGACTTTCCCTTTACTGGCTTACCTCCACCGCTTTTATGCTGGTGCAGCAAGTAGTACTTGAACGTTCCGAAAAAAAAGCATCTTAGTACGCCAAGATAATCCTTACCGGAAAAAAATATATGGACAAGCAGAAGGATCAAGCACTGATAAAGCAAGTTGTCGGCGAAATATTGGAAAAAATGGGTTTTCAAGCTTCCTTGGAAGTGGAAGCGGAAGCGGAGGGGAACGAAGAAGAAAATTTTCTTTGCAAGGTATCCTCTCCGGAAGATTCCCATTTGCTGATAGGCCAGCATGGTGCCAATCTGGAAGCTTTGCAGCATTTGGCACGCCTGGTTGTGCGCCGCCGCACAGATTCCCGTCTCAAATTCACTTTAGACATAAATGATTATCGTAAAGAGCGGAACGCGACCGTAGTAGAGGCTGCCAAACAAGCTGCCGACCAGGCCGCAGCCGAAAAGCGCACGATCACCCTGCGCCCGATGTCCACTTACGAGCGCCGTTTGGTCCATTTGGAAATATCCAAAAGAAGCGATGTTACAAGCGATAGCGTAGGAGAAGGAGAGGAGCGCAAGGTTGCCATTAGGCCGATTTCTTCGCAAAATTAAAGCTTGCTGCTACAAATTACCGCCTTATTTCCGGAGTCGGCGCCTGTCCCGAACAGCCCACCTGCTCGGAATCACGCGACTCGCTACGTTCGGCAATCAACGATCCAACCCCATGGTAATCGCACGCAAAATAGCATACAACGTTGTTGTCAACGTCATAACCAAGATCCTTTCCACCGTTTTGGCGCTGGTTGGTATCGGGCTTATCACCCGCTACTTGGGCACCGAAGGGTTCGGGCAATATGCGACCGTGCTCGCTTTTTTTGCTTTTTTTGGAGCATTGGCCGACTTGGGCCTTTACGCGATAGCTACCCGGGAAATATCCCGCGAGGGAGCGGATGAGGAAGCTGTCTTGGGAAGCGTGTTGGGCTTAAGAATAACTTCTGCCGCTCTTGTGGTTTTGGCCTCTCCTTTTCTAGCCGCATTGTTGCCTTACCCGTTCCACGTCAAGGCAGGAATTGTGCTGGCAGCGCTTTCTTTTGGTTTTTCTTCCACCTACCTTGTTCTTAACGGCTTGTTTCAGAAAAATCTGGCCATGGACCGCGTGGGCATAGCGGAAGTATTGGGAAAAATATTGCAAATCATTGGCATTTTCTTGGCCGTAAAGCTGGATTTAGGATTTGATGCCGTGGTGGGCGCAATGGTTTTTTCTTTGGCTTTTAACTGCCTGGCTGTCATCTTGCTTTCCAGACGATATGCCAAAATAAGACTGGATTTCGATACCAGAAAATGGAGAGCTTTCCTCAAAGAATCGCTTCCGATGGGCGTTTCCGTCCTGGTTACCTTCGCTTACTTCAAACTGGATACCATTATTCTTTCCATGCTCAAGGAAAGCGCCGACGTAGGGGTTTATAATGCAGCTTACAAAGTTATAGAAAACCTTACTTTCTTTCCCAGCATGATTATCGGCTTGGTTTTCCCCATGATGTCCCGCTATGTTTTTTCCAATACCAAGCGCTTCAGTGAATTGTTAAATGAAACTTTACGAGTATTTGTTATTATGGCTATCCCGATGGTGATCGGCACCTTGCTTCTTTCCGATCAGATCATCGCCTTGATCGGCGGCAGTGAGTTTTCCGCTTCTGCCCAGGTGTTACGCATCCTTATTTTTTCCTTGGCCGCCATCTTTTTTGGTAATTTCTTCAACAACATCTTGGTCGCTGCCGGAAAACAAGCTTTGCTGATGCGCATCCTTGCCGTATGCGCAGCTTTCAACATCACCGCCAATCTTTTCCTCATCCCTCGCTTTTCTTATATGGGAGCCGCGACTACCTCGGTAGCCACCGAGCTTTTGGTGGTAATTTTGACAGCCCTCGCCTCTTTGAAGGTGACGGCTTACCGACCTCGCCTGGAGCGCCTGGGAGCCATCCTTTTTTCCGGAGCGGGACTTGCTTTGTTTTTGTGGATAAGCTCCTCTTACGGGCTTTTCCTGCGCGTGGTGGGAGGCATGATTGTTTATGCTTTTTTCCTTTGGCTCAGTCGCGCCATAACGGCTACTGAAATCCTGAGCATAGTCCGTGTCGGGAAAACCAAGGAAGCGCCACTGGAAATATGAAAAGAAAATTTTGGTTTTTGCCCTTCCCAAGCGCGCAAAAATTATAGCCGGCGGAAAATCCGTTCCTTTTGCCCCAAAAATAATATGCCAAGTGAAGAACAAAGATATGCAAAAAACTGAGAACCGCGTTTCAGTCATCGTTCTTAATTATAACGGCGGAAAATACGTGGGAAAATGTCTCCGGGGACTTTACCAAAGCACGCATTCCCCCTTGGATATTGTTTTTGTGGATAACGCTTCCACGGACGGCTCCCTGGAAGAAATCAAAAAGGATTTTTCTGCAGCGCATATAATCCGTTCCGATTATAACCGCGGATTTGCCGGTGGGATGAATTTGGGGATACGTTTCGCTCTGGAAAAATTCTCTCCCGACTTCATTTTATTACTCAACAGTGATGCCGTTGTCGGGCCGGAAACCATTTCGCAATTGGCGGCGGAACTGAAAGCAGACGAAAAGCTGGGCCTGATTTCGCCGCAAATATCGCAATCCAGCGGCAAGCCCTGGTTTTTGGGAGGAAGAATAAATTGGCTCAGGATGCGCTGTGAGCATGAGAGACGCGCCCCCAAAAATAATTTTTCCTCCTTTCTTTCCGGCTGCGCCTTGCTTATCCGAAAAGAAGTTTTCCGAGACGCCGGGCTTTTGGATG
Source organism: Candidatus Moraniibacteriota bacterium (assembly GCA_035325685.1). Taxonomy (GTDB): domain Bacteria; phylum Patescibacteriota; class Minisyncoccia; order Moranbacterales; family GWC2-37-73; genus DAOKZJ01. The sequence goes on from DAOKZJ010000005.1 coordinate 13,655, forward strand.
AACGCTTCTTTCTTTATTATGAAGACGCGGATTTTTGCTTACGTGCCCAAAAAAAAGGTTATGCCTTAAAGGTTTCTCCCACAGCCAAAGTTTTGCATTCCGAAGAAAGCGAAAAAGATAAAGTCAGCAAAACTTATTGGCTTGTCCTTTCCGGCTGCATTTTTTTCGCCAAGAACACTTCTTATCCGCTAAGATTTTTCTTTCCGCTAATACTCGCCTTGCGCAAATTCAAAAACCGCTTAAAACTGCTTTTTTTCCCCCGAGATGAAATTGCAAAGTCGGTTTCCAAAGCATACGCAGATTATGAATCATCCAAAGCCATCTCTTAGCATAGTGATCCCCCATTATCGCAATGAGCAATATCTCGGCAAATGCCTGGATTCCTTGTTTAAGGTTTTTGCTCAGGAAAATATCCAGCTGATTGTAGTGGATATAGCCCCGCTTAAAAATACGACTTTGTCGGAAAAAGTGGAATTGATCCTGATGGAAAAAAACGCAGGATTCGGAGCAGCTTGCAATCTCGGGGCCATGGCCGCCAAAGCACCTTTTATTTTGTTTTTAAATCCGGATACGGAACTACCGCATTCCCCTTTTACAAAAATTCTCCACGCCTTTGCTGCCAACGAGATCGGAATTATCGGTCTCGATTTGAAATTGCCCTCCGGCAAAAAACAACCTTTCGCCAACGGCGAATTCCCCACCATTCTAAATATTATAAAGACAAATTTTTTCGGTGAGAAAAGCCGGGAAGCCTGCGATTGGGTAAGCGGGGCAGCTCTTGCTATCCGCAAAGATCTTTTTGATTCCCTGGGCGGATTTGATACCGATTTTTTTCTTTATTTTGAAGATGTGGATCTTTGCCGCAGAGCTTTAAAAGCCGGAAAGAAGACCTTTTTACTTCCCGAAACCGAGGTTATTCATTTCGGAGGCACGAGCAGCGAAAGCACTTATTTGCAAAAAAAACATTATTACGAATCCCAGTTTCGTTATTTTGCCAAACATCACGGCCAAACGGCTGCTTGGCTCATAAAAATCCTGCGCCTACTTACCCATCCCCTGCCACGCTAAACTTATGTTTTTAAAAATCTTGTTCATCTTCTGTGCATTATTGCCTTTGCAAATAGCACTCAATCCTTGGCCAGGAATTGATTTGGCCGCCGCCCGGATTTTTGTCGTTGTTTTCTTTTTGATTTTCTTAGCTGAAGGATTGCGCAAAAAACAATTGTTTCTTCCTTCAAAAATGCTTTTTATTCCCTTTTTTTCTTTTTTGGCCCTCACCCTCTTTTCTCTTTTTTGGGCGACTGAATTTTCCTGGGGGGCACGCAAAGTTCTTTTTATTTTTTCCCTTGCTCCGCTTTTCCTTCTCGCCTCTTCCTTGCTAAAAAACAAGCTGCAGGCCGAGAAGATGGCCGCTGCCATCGTGTTTGGCGCAAGTATAGTCTCGTTTATCGCTTTGTTGCTTTTTTTCTCCCAATTTTTTCTGGGAGAAAGCCGTTCTTTTGAGCTTACGCTTAAATTAAGCGCTCCTTTTTTGGGAGAATCTCTTTGGGAGGCGGTAAAGAAACATCCGAGTCTTTTGGTCAATATAGCCGACAAGGATTATCTTAGGGCTAGCGGCATATTTCCTGATCCGCATATGTTCGCTTTCTACTTGGGCATGTCTTTTCCTTTGGCTGTCGCTTTGGTTTTCAAGACCCCTTCGGATTCGCGCCGCAAAAAAATTCTCATTGTCTCGGCTTTGCTTATTTTTACCGCCTGGCTTTTCACTTTTTCGCGTGGGGCTTATTTGGGAATTTTGTCTTTGCTCATCTTTCCCTCTTTTATAATGTTCAAACAAAAGAAGTTCTCCTTCTTGCTGCTTTTAATGCTTTTGCTCTTGGGCTGCTTATTCTCTCCCGTAGGACAAAGGTTTCTTTCTTCCTTTGATCCCCAAGAAGGGTCCAACCAGGGAAGATTGGAAATATGGCACCATGCAATCCAAACAATTTCAGCCAATCCCTTTGGGGTTGGCATAGGCAATTACCCGCTGGCTTTTTCCCCTGCTGCCGCCTATCGCGATCCCATTTATGCCCACAACACATATCTGGACATAGCCGCAGAAATGGGCCTTCCATCGCTGTTATTGTTTTTCTGTCTTATCGGAAAAGCGCTAGGTGTATTTTGGCGCGAACGCAAAGATCCTCTCTTTCTCGCTTTTGGGGGAAGTTTATTGGTTTTCGCCTCCCATTCACTGGTCGACACCCCCCTTTATTCCATACATGTTTTTTCCCTTTTGATGTTAATATTAGGAGTAGCCGCCGCAGATATTTATGGAAAAGAAACCGCTTGAAAAAATAAGTCTTGCCTTTGCAGCGTTTGCGGGTCTTTGTGCTCCCTTGTTTTTGGTGCGCTTCGGTTTAGGAGAGCTGCGCGGCAATCTTTTGGATGTAGCCCTTCTTTTTTCCGGTTTGATTATCGGGGCGGCAAATCTGCCCGCCTTAAGGCAAAATTTCCAAAAAAACGCTTTTTTTTGGCTGGGCAGTCTCTTTTTCTTCTTGGCCGTATGCCTTTCTTGGTTTTTGGGAGAATCATCCCCCCGGGGACTGGGTTTTATAAAAAGTTTTTTATTTCTTCCGATTTCCTTCGCCTTTTTTGCTGCCATAAATAAAAAATTTCTCTTTTCGGCAATCGAAGGCATGTTTTGGGGAACTGTTCTGTTGAGCCTTTTCGGCATTGGTGCTGCCTTAAAAGGAGATTTTACTTTTGACGGACGCCTTGCCTATCCCTTTTCTTCTCCTAACGAACTGGCCTTGGCCCTCTCTCCGCAAATCCTTATCGGTTTTTTTTGGCTGCGCCCAAAACCAAAAGGACGCCTGATCCAGGGGATTCTTTATGCCTCCCTTATAATCCTTCTCCTGAGCACCTATCTAACTTTTTCTTATGCCGCCTGGGGCGCCCTAGCTCTCGGATTCTTATTCCCCTTTTTCTTTTCCAAAAATAAAAAAAGTTTATACCTTGTTCTCTTGGCAGTTTTAGCCGTTTTGTTTTTATTGGCATTCTCCCAAGCTTCCTCTTCCAAGGGAAAAGCTCTTTGGGAAATGTCCGAACGATCTTCGCTTGCTTCGCGCCTCATGATCTGGAAAGCTTCTTTCAAAATCATCGCCGATCATCCTTTTTTTGGAACAGGTCCGGGCTCTTTCCAAGAAACATACCTTTCTTACCAGCGTTTCTTTCCTCCGTATCTTGAATGGGCGGTTCCTCATCCGCATAATATATTTTTGGCCGTTTTTCTCTATGGAGGCATGCCTGGTCTTTTCTTCTTCCTTTTCGTGCTGGCCATTTCTTTAAGCAATTCCTTTTATTTGGCAAAATCAGTCCCAAACAAAAAAATGGCCGCCCTGGGCGCAACCATCTTGTCTTTCTATACATATTTCATCGCCATAGGTCTTTTTGACACTCCTTATTGGCGCGGTGACCTTTCTCTGGGATTTTGGCTTATAACTGCGGCGTCCTTACTTTCTGAAGCAGAAAAAAGTCACAAGTCTATCCGGTAAAGCTTGCCGCTCAGGCGATCGGTAAAAAGTAACGCGTTTTCCGTAGCAGTCAATAAAAGCTGGGAAACATCGAAATTTGCTGTTATTTCATCCAGTTCCACGATGCGCTCTTTTTTGCCGCTTTCGATATCCGCTTTCCAAAAACTGTCCCTGACGGGAAATTTTTTTTGCCAATAATCGTCGGGGAGTTTTCCTTCCTCCGGAATGCCTCCGGGTAAGGCATAGTAAACGGTACGCCCATCCGCAGACCAAACCGCCTTATGCACCAAAGTAGGTACCCCTAAGCTTTTATAGGAGCCGTCCAGACCCACAACCCCCAGTTCCAATTTGGCCGAACCTGGGGCATCCACTGAGCTTACCAGCGCTTTTTTGCCATCCGGTGACCAAAGATAATCCGCGCCGTAACGCTCAAGATTTATCTCCTTCACACTCCCCCCAATCACAGGAACAATCTTGAGAGAGGTTTTCTCCGCAGCAAAGCCCCTATTCCAAAAAGAAACAAGGTTGGTTTTGGGAATGGCCGCGATTTCCAAAAATCTTTCTTTCACTTCTGCAATTTCTTTCCAGTTGGATCCATCCGCATCGGCCACATTAAGGGTTTTGCGCCCAGAAGCAGAATCAAAATATTTATAAAGCAACCTAACAGCCGAACCTTCCCAGCAAGCGATATCTATCCCTCCTTTTAGACTTTCCTTTTTGCCGCCCTGGGCTCTAAAAACAAAAAAATGTTCTTTGCCTTCAATTTCTTGGCTAAATACGGCCAAGTCGCCCGTGGATGACCATTGGACATTGCGAACATTGCCAAAATCTTCTCCGGAAATTGGCCTGGCTCCGCTTCCATCTTGCTCACTTTCAAAAACCTTGCCTTCTGAAAAATACCGCAATTTTTCACCCTGCCTGATCACCTTGGGAAAATGCGCTTCTTTGGATGATATTTCCCGAATAACTCCCTTTTCCTTGTTTTTATCTTCCTTGGAAAAAGCGCTTGGCGAAGTAACTATTTTGGCTGCGTTTTGCGGTTTGAAAGCAAAGTTGTAGATGCCCAAAAACAACAGGACGAAAAAAAAGAGCGTGGCTGATACGATAAAAAGCTTTTTCATTTCTCATTTTCTTTAAAATGCACCGCAAAAAAGACGCTCTCGAATGCCCCTGCTTTACATTTTCCCGCCGGGACTGAAGCGGCATCTGTCATTGACTCCCCAGGGCCACCAGGAATATTTTTTATTACCCCATCCCGCCTTATAGACTTGCCACATGGCCTCCAAATTATTGTTGGGATTTTTAGCGACATCAACACATTTTCGATATGTGTCTTCATTTTTTATTCCGCACCTTGACTGATCTTTTTTCCCATTATAGCTTCCGATAAAAGCGCTTGGACAATTAACTCCTCCGATATTGTGGACGCTTGTATTTATCTGGAAAAGACCGATGGATACTGGAAATTTCTTACCATTACATGTAAAAAAGTCTTTGCCGCTTTCCGCCGATGCAGAACCCTCACTTTCTGCATTGCAAATGGACGATGCCTGCATAGCCCATAGGTCCGGATCTATGTTTGGATCTCTCTTCTTTGCAACGAAATCCTTCAGGTTGCTTACGCTACATGTCTTACTGTTATCTGTTATGGGCGTACATATCCCCGTTCCCAAAGGAGTTGCTCCCGAAGTGTCTCTCACCTCCACCGTTATCATATCCAGCTTTATTTTCGTCAGATCCGGATTTATAACATAAAGGATGAGGTAAGCCAAAAGGGCGACCGCGATCCCTAAAAGCGCATCCGTGATCACACCCTTGGCGTTACCGGCACGGGAAGTATTGCCGGCTGCGGTCATGTACATGAATCCGCCGATGATGAGCATGAAAAAAGCCGCGATGCCAACCGTCCAAATGCCGAAGTTGTATATGCCCAATATCAACCCGGGCAAATCCGTAGAAGAGCCGGGAGCGAAAAAACCGGGCAACCCTTCCATCATTTTGTAATCAAATTTGCTGGTAGCTTGGGTGGCTTGTGTTTGAGATGAATTTTGCGCACCTATTTCCCTCCAAATAATATTATTGAAAATAAACCTCTTCGCCTGTTGATTGACACAGGAAAACTTACATTCTTCTTCCGTATTAACTCTTCCCTCCCAAATAACCCCCGTTGTCGGGCCATTATCACATTTGCAACTATTATTTGCTCCCTGTTGTACAGGGACAGCATTTGCAGAAGCAGTTACATTTTTTACGCCGCTACCATTGAAAGTATACTTGCTGTATGATTTGTTGGCGCAAAACTGATTACATTCACCATCTGACGAAATTTGAGAATCAATACCTGGTTTAAATATTCCCAAAGTACTATTCCCACAACTACATATATTCAAAGGATCTGCGGCCTGTGAAAAAACCGGGAGCATCAAAACGAAAGCCGCTATGGCGACAGCCAAATATATTTTTTTTATTTCTGAAGTTTTCATTTTCTATTTACGCTACGGGCAAAAGCGCGAACACTACTCCCGAAACGATTATCAACACGATGGCGCTGAGCATTATTCTGACCAGGAAAAGGGTGTTTTCCGGAAGATGGGTGATCAGGTTCGCACCCCAAACTCCTTCATAATTTTCCGGCGTGATTGTTTTCGGATCGGTAAGTACGGATAGTTGTATTTGCGTTGTCTGCGGGACATTAAAAGTTTCCGCCAAAGAAATTCCCCAGTAACCCAAAAGGGCTTTGCGTACTCTTTGCATATACTCTCCCGCTCCATCAGTATACGACGATTCCAACTGGATGTATATGGATGATCCTGTGGGTTTATCTACCTCAAACGCCAATTCTGCCATGTTATTCGATCCGACCTGCTGCCCATCCATTTTCCAGCTGTATGTGGAATATTTCTCCATCCAACTCGGATAAAACGCCGGCCTTAGTTTCACAGCGTAACCTGGCGAAGTTTCATAGAATTCATCGCTGTAATCGGGAGAACTAGAGCCATCCGGATTCTTGTAAAATCCGGCTAGCCTGGGCCAGGCCGTATTGGTATCCGCCGAAAAGATACGCACCGCCGGATCAGTAATTACAAAGTAACGAGCCACTTCAATCACTTCTCCCGTGGAAGAATTTACTCCCTTAGCCAGAACTTCCATCACCTCACCGGTTCTGCCGACCACCGGAAAAATAAGCGCCTTTCCGTCCGAAGAAGCCCCGCACTCGCTACTCATCTCTGCCGAGCATTGCATTTTATTGCCATCCACCGTCCAGGAAACATTGCTGACCTCTCCTTCACTATCATCCAATTTCACTCCTATTATCTCATAAGGAGCCACTGTGCACACAAATCTGTCTTCCTGGGTAGTGTTGCAAATGCGCTGGCCGAAAGAAAGCTTGCCGTCTGCCGCCACATCTATTCCGTACGCTACCGCCTCTTTGTCCAGTTGCGATATCTTAATCACCGCTTCCCCTCGTCCACTGCGTTCACTGGAAGAATTTCCCACCTCGCTTACCAAAACGCGCACCCTTATGTATTGCAAAGCATTTTCCTTTTTGGGAAAAAGGTCTTTGGGGATACTTAGCATGAAGGAAAGTTTGTCCAGACCCACTCCTTCCGTATCGGCCGTAAGGACTTGCGAAGTAATATCTTTCCATGTATCCGGATTAGCACTACCATCCGTGCTTACTTCCACACTCCACTTATACAAAAGTCTTTGTGCATCTTCCGCCCCTTCTACCGCAGCCTGAACTGAGACTTCGTCTCCCCGGCTAAGTTCCGCTGAATTGACCGGATCATTGATTGGATACTCGGGAGAGTAAGAAAGAGTGACATTTAAGTTACCTATTCCGGAAATTCCCGGATCAATCAGGTTTTCCTCTAGGCACTCATTCACATCAAAAGCTTTCAGTTGATCATCTTTGTCATTAAGCGTGAGGATGCCGGCTCGAGAATTGTATATCTGCTCTATATAAAACTTCTTGCTTGCCTCTTCTATGGCTGAACACTTATTTTGAGAAAAAGCCCAGGTAATCATCTTTTTAGCACTATTATGGCTGGTGGGTATCATAGATTCTCCTTCGATCACCACGCCCACCTGATCACCTTCTTGGTATGTCCAGGCAAATTCTGAAATGCCCAAGCCAACCACATTAGCTTCATCCACTTGTCCATTACCGGCCGTGGAGCGCCCTTGCGGATCCGTACCCCAGTATTCTTCTTCACGTGAAGTGAATTGCCCGTCTCCCGTTTTCTCTCCGAATCCATCCGGCAGCTTGGCGAAAAGATGCTCGCATTGGTTGTCTTTCTTAATAAAAGAACATTCCGTAAGAGCAGTTCCCACATCAGAACAAATATTCCCACCGGAACTTCCCAAGGAACTGCAGATTTGCTCATCCGTACTGCCAAAGCTCACTACTTTATCCAAAGGAACACAACGTGCCTCTGTTCCGCTTGGACATTGCGGGGCGGCATAAAAATTATCCACATCCGTAGTCTTGCATGCAGGCTTATCATTTTCCTGACAAGCGCTCTTTTGTTCCATCACTGGCGGATCAACCGTAGAATCAACGCAAGAAACCGTGCGCGTACTCACGCAGCGCGCCTCACTCCCCGAAGGACACCCAAAAGAATCCTTCACGCTGGTAAGTTCAAAAAACTTGCCGGATTTGAAATCTTGCACATAGCAATAGTCGCTACTGGTATCTCCCCAGGAAGGCTCCGCCTTGTAACCATCCCCATCCCCTGAAGAATTGCCGTAATTAGCATCGGCTTTGTCAAAATTTCCTTGCGCGATGATACGGGCCGCTTCCACCTTCCATTCATTTTCATCATCCGAAGCGTCTTTGCGCTTAAGATACCAGGTGAAATAAAGCTCTTTTTCCTCCGTAAAAAATCCCGCCGGAAGGGCTTTGGCTGTTATCTTCTCTCCTTCTCTCACATATTGCTTGTCGAACTGTATGTTGACCCGCGGACCCTGAAGATTGGAAAGGGCACTATTTCCCACAGCACCTATATCATTGGGACGAATAAGATCCGGAGCAGTATCTGCGGCCGTCGGCAGGGTTTGCGCTATGGAAGCAAAAGGAAAAACCAAGATTGCCGCCTGCAAAAACAAGGACGACAAAGCCACTCCCATTTTCCACTGTTTTTTTCTTTTTAAAAGCATATTTTTTATGTACGGATAATAACCATGAATGTATCCAAAAGAACAATGAGCAGCCACTGAGCCAATAAGGAATAAATAAGTGAACCGCTTTTGAGTGTCGCCACCCCGCCCAAATAAGAAAATACAAGATATGGCAAAAATTCCCAGCGCAGATTACCTGTAAGCAAAAGCGCGGCTGCAAAAAAAACAGTTACTCCCAAGGATCTTTTCCAAACATTCTCTATTTTTACACTTGACAGAACAAATGCCCCGAAAAAGAAAATATAAACTGCCGTAAAAAACGAAACGCTTCCCAATTCATATCCCAAAAAACTGCCGAAAGATTCAGTTGCAGCCAAGGGTATCCTGTATTGAACCAAAAAATCCGTATATTGGGAAAAAGCAATAAGCACAAGAAAACTAAAAACAATGGAGATAAAAGACCAAAGCAAACCCTCCCTCAATGATCCCTTTTTGAAAAATAAATCCTGAAAGCTTCCCTTAAGCACAAGAAAGAAAAACAAAAACGGACAAATGACATAGAAGACCATTACCGATATTACGCTTTGAAAAAATCCTTCCGTTGGAAAAAAGGCCTGTACTAAAACAAGTAGCGCAGCAAAAACAAGCGGATACCACCTTTGCAGTTCTTTTTTATTTCCAGATACGGGCATGGTTTTGTTTACCAACAAACTTTACCTATTTACAATTTACCATATATTCCTCCATGCACCAAGGGTGGGATAAGTAAAATAAGTTCAAACTTATCCCTTGCTTATGCACAGTGTGTAAAAGTTAAAAAATAAAAGTCAGTTATTTTTCTTTTGGCCCAAATTCCCTTTGAAGCCGGTTTTGCTTTTTTTGACAGTCGCAGTTAAATACAGAGCAGTTGCTTTTTTAAAACAACTGCTCTTTAAACCAAGGGTGCTTGGGGAAAGGTAATATGAGTATCGTATTTGTATTTAATTAAATAAATTTTAATTCTATTAATAGTATTAAGGGTGTTGATATGTGGAAAAAGGTAAAAAAGGTTTTATAAGAGCCATTAAATAAGCAAAAGAAAAAGGACAAACACCGTTATAAATAGTTGGCGGATTGTGGAGAAAGGAGAGGGATAAAAAGTGAGAAGAAAAGGGGCACATGTTATCCACAAGCGGGAAGGAGTTATCCACAGTAAAGAAACAGGAATAAGGCGGTTATCCACAGGTTATCCCTGAGGGGAGGATATTTTTTGCCAAAAAAGCAAAAAAGAGAGGCTTAAAATTAAATCAGAAATGTTAAAGACGGGAAAATCAATAAAAGGAATGTGGATAAAATCAATAACACAGCCATGCAAAAAACGATCCAGGGCGTTGGAGGACGCTCCGGAAAAAAGAAAAATGGAACCTAACGGAGAAAAAGACCACAATTTGGGAAGAAAAAAAGGAACGGTTAAAAAAAAGATTACCAGTAATCCTGAAATAAGCCAAAAAGGAACGGAAAATCCCCAGGATAAGCCAAAGTTACATAGGGAAAAAAGGGAAGGATTTTTGCTAAAAAAATATTTTAAGGCTTGATCAAGGGAAATCATGCTTAAAGAGCATAGCAAAAACACCCCCAAGGAAAAGGGGGTGTTGGATAGGGACAGTTTTTTTAACAAGTGGTACATGTGCTTGCTGCCGGATAGGCGCGGAGCCTTTCCAGGGAGATTTCCTTGCCGCAATTAACACACTTGCCGTAGGTGCCCTTTTTGAGGCGCTCTAGCGCTTCATTGGCTTCATGAAGCTGTTTTTCTAGGGAGTTTTCCACAGCAAGATTGCCAGCATATTCTTCCACCTCCGAGGCATTGTCGTCCTCATCGGTACCTATGTCGGTGAAAGAAGTTTCGTAATCCCCTTTGTCGGAGGTAGGTTTGGCTATTTTGGACAACTCTTCTTCGATGATTTTTTTTCTTTCCAAGAGTGCATTTTCAAGTTCCTGGAGTTCGGTTGGTTTGAGCGGCATATTTGTGAGGTTAATTAATTGTTCCTGAAGGGATAGTAGCATTAATTTGAGGCTTGGTCTAGAGAAAAATATGTTCCAAATGCCTCAAGCTCATTTCTTGTGTTTCGGGATGGATGGTTATACTGATGGCGTCAAAGCGATAGGGATAGTCCAGGCGACGGCTTTTTAAAAATTGTTCAGCTATCCGCGAAAGTTTATACAGCTTGGACGGGTGGATATTCTCTTCGGGAAAGCAGTTTTCTGCGTCTAAAGAGAAACGGGTTTTTACTTCCACAAAAACTAAAAAACCTTCTTTAAAAGCAATAATATCTATTTCTCCCAATCTTTTCCCCTTGGAGTTGGTATAATTTTGTCCAAGTATTTTGTACCCCTTGGAGCGGAGATGTCTTGCGGCGAGCTGTTCCCCTTTCTTGCCTAAAATGGAAGAGGAAAGCGGCTTTCTGGAAAAAAAAGAAAGCATCTGGAATGTTTAAGGATAAAACAAAACACCTCCGAAAGAGGTGCCGGATTTCCAACTCATGCGGGAAGCTGCTTTTTGGTAGCATCCAGGATGGTTTGGAAACCCGGCGCTGCACGAGCGCCACAATATATAAATAATTTGGCTGAGCAGCGCCAGGTGTTCGGCATGTATGAGCGTGCTTTCCTGAGTCTTGTAGCCCGGGTGAGAGGCATAGAGACCACTTTGGGATTGCATGCGGTTTTATACATGCATTTCGTACCTATTTTCTGAGGTTTTATTAATAGGCACTTTTCCGCTTTACCGTTCTCCGGCATCGAGCCTTGGTTTGAAAGAACTGGTGTGCTTTTGGTTTTTATTTTTTTGCAAAAGCTTTTTTGTGTTTGTTTTTGTTCCCCGCTCAGAAACAGGGCATCCGGGATATGTTTATTCCGGATCTTTGAGAGAACAGTAGACGGGTTCCAATCACGAATAGGGGGAAATCGTGATTGGAAGTCGTCTACCGTTGGCGGAATCGTTTTTCAATGAACCTTACAAAGTCATTATAGCAGAAAAAAGAGGGCGAGTCAAAGATTCAAAGAGAAAAAGCTTTACTTGAAAGGAAAAGAGGTCTTGTTTTTAATTGAAAACAACTAAGGGGACGTCAGGGTATTTTTTAAAAGAGATTTATTTTCCAAAAAAAGACCCTGGCAGCTCTTAAAGATAAAAAAAGTTGTGCACAAGGTGTGCACAACTTAAAAAAACAACTGACTTTTCTGGGTTAGGGAGAAACGGAGGGGTTTAGTTGCGCTTCCGGAGTAATCTTTGGCTCCAAAAGTTTGTCTAAAACTGCGCGCAAGGAATCTTTGCTGGTAGCAAGTATCAGTTTGGAATCAATGAGCGCGTAATCTAACGAATATCCGGCGACGGAGGGGAAATTGAAATAACGCACCTTTGTTGGCCCGTAGGAGCTTTGACTGAAAGATATTTCAGCGGGAAGTTCTATTTGTTCAGGGTAAAAAGAAAGAAGGGCTCCGGGTAGGTTTTTTTCAGAAACGGAAAGAGTTTTTTCCATGCCGACGGGGTCTTTAAGGGAAAGGACGAGCGCGAATTTGCTGATACCGGATTCGTTATAAAGGAAAAGAGAAAACGGTTCTTCTAACAAGGAAAGAAAGTCCGGAGCGAAAGAAAGATTGGCCGCAATAGCAAAGATGGGGAAAGCCACGGGATTGTTTGCGCTGTCTGCAACGATGAATTCATAAGGCTTGGCAGAAGGAAGAGCGGCTATGTCTTGGGCGGCAGAGGAAAGCAAGGAGGAAATATTTTCTGCAGAAGCGGAAGCCATGTCGAGCTGCAAAACATTCGGCTTGTCGGAAGAATATTTTTCCGCCAAAGGAGTGATGGTGACGGGTGGTTCGGAAGCAGCGGGAGATTCCGGAAACTGGACGGGAGGGTTTATTTCCAAGGGAGTTTCTTTTTTGCCGCTAAGAAAAAAATAAGTCGCCCCTCCAAAAGCAATCAATGCCAATAAGGAAATCATGGCCAAGATGGTTTTTTTGAGGCCACTGCTTTCTTCGGGGGAGGAAGGTTTTTCTAGCGGAGTCGGTTTTTTGTCGGAAATGAGAGGATTTTTTTCAGCAGGCGAAGAAGGAGCCGGTTGGTTGCCAGATAGCGGTGCGGGCATGCTTTTGACGGCAGCGTTTAAAAAGGGGCTTCCTGCTTGCGTTGGTTTTGGTTTTTCCGGAGAAGTTGACCAAGGGCCTTGGGACGTGGCGGAAGCAGGAGAAAGGTTTTCTTTGGAAGAAGGCTGTGAGGGCAATTTTTCTTTTGGGGACGGCACTGAAGGCTGCGGGGAAGACAGATCTTCTTGCATGGTATGAATTACGGCTTCGCAGCCAGGAGCAGAGTTTTGAGCAAAAGAAAGTTCAGAAGAAAGCGTTTTTGATTCGGACATGGTTTTGTGTTGATAAGAAAATAGAAGTGCCCTCGGGACACTTCTATTTTACATTGCAAACGGAGCTGTGGCAAAAGGAATCAGTCGTTAACTTGCAAAGCAGCCTTCATGGAGAGATTAATCCGTCCCTGCTCGTCGATATTGCGCACCTTTACAGGAACAATATCGCCAATCTTAACTATGTCTTCCACTTTTTCTACGCGGCGGTCAGCCAATTCCGAAATGTGGATAAGTCCTTCTTGTCCAGGCAGTATTTCGGCAAAAGCGCCAAAATTCATGATACGCGTTACGCGAGCATTGAACAATTCGCCTGCCTTTACTTCGTGGGTAAGGTTTTTAATCCATTGCTGCGCTTTGAGGGCGGAAGCTTCGTCGGGAGAAGTGATGAATACGGAGCCATCATCTTCGATATCTATTTCTACGCCAGTCTCGTCTATTATCTCATTGATTACTTTGCCGCCAGTACCGATCACGTTGCGGATTTTGTCCGGATTGATCTTCATGATGATAATGCGTGGCGCGTATTGGGACATGTTTTCGCGCGGAGTCGGAAGTTCGGCAAGCATGGCCTGGAGGATATGGAGCCTGTTTTCGTGTGACTGCTGGAGTACGGAGCGGAGCATGTCCACGGTGATGCCGTCCACCTTCACGTCCATCTGCAAGGCGGTGATTCCTTCGGTTGTGCCGGCAACTTTAAAATCCATATCGCCATAATGATCCTCAAGTCCCTGGATATCGGTCAATACCTTATATTGTCCGCCGCTGCCGATAATTATTCCCATCGCGATACCGCTGACCGGGCGGATAATCGGGACGCCGGCATCCATAAGCGAAAGCGTGGACCCGCAGGTCGAGGCCATGGAAGACGACCCGTTGGAAGACAATATTTCGGAAACAAGCAAGATGGTGTAAGGAAATACGTCTTTGGGGGGGATGACTGGCAAAAGAGCGCGCTCAGCCAAAGCGCCATGGCCTATTTCGCGTCTGCCTGGTCCGCGCATCGGTCGCACCTCTCCTACGGAGTAAGGCGGAAAGTTGTAGTGATGGATATAGCGCTTTTTGGTGTCCACTTCCATCGTATCGATGATTTGTTCATCACCGGGAGAACCTAAGGTTGTGATGGTGAGAGCCTGGGTTTCGCCACGGGTAAAGAGTGCCGATCCGTGGGTGCGGGGCAATACGCCGACACGGCAATCCAGGGCGCGCACTTCGGTCAACTTGCGTCCATCCGGGCGCTGCTCTTTTTCCAGAATGTTGCGGTGCACGATCTCGTCGGAAACTTCGTCAAAAACTATTTCGGCCACTTCTGCCAATTTGGAAGACTCCTCGGCATAGTTGGCTGCGATATGGGCATTCAACCTTTCTTTTATTTCGCGGATTCTTTGTTCGATCACCTGCTTTTCCTTGTGGTAAAGCACTTCGTCCAATTTTTCTTCCAAAAGGATTTTTTTGATTTCTTCCTCGAATTCGGCGCTGCCTTTGAGCAAAATAGGTTCGGTTTTCGGTTGCCCGGCTTCAGTGCTAATCTTTTCCAAGAAAGAAGCTATCTTGTTGATGGCTTCATGGCCGAAGGCAAAAGCTCTGGCCACTTCCTCTTCCGGAATTTCATTCATGCCAGCTTCGATCATGTTGATTTTGTCCTTGGTTCCGGAGAGAATCAGGTCTATATCGCTTTCGGCAGCTTCGCCATTTACTGGATTAAGGATGAGTTCGCCATTAACCCTCCCTACTCTGACAGCAGCAACCGGGCCATTCCAAGGGATGTTGGAAAGGGACAAAGCGGCGCTGGCAGCAATAACAGCCACGATACCGGGGTCGTTTTCGCCATCAATGGAAAGTACGGTCAAGATAACCTGTACTTCGTTGCGCATGCGGGAATCAAAAAGAGGGCGGATGGTGCGATCCACTGCGCGTCCGGAAAGAATGGCTTCGTCAGAAGGACGCCCTTCGCGTTTGACGAAACGGGAACCTTTTATTTTGCCTGCAGCGTAATACCTTTCTTCGTAATCGACCATGAGCGGGAAATAGCCGCTTACTCTGGCCGCGCCTTTGCTCATGGTTGCGGTGGCAAGCACTACCGTATCGCCGTAGCGGACCGTGACGGAACCGTTGGCTTGCTTGGCCATCATGCCGGTCTCGATCTCGAGCATGCGACCGCCGATCTGGAGAGACCATTTCTTAAGTTGGTGCATAAAATGCGGGCCGCTTTCGGCGACGTTCTCAACACGCCGCTATCCTTAACCAAAGGGTAAGGGCAGCGGTGTGTCTGCGACGTCTCGCGAGGCGGTCTGATAAAATTAACTTACAATAAAACACCTGCTAAACCATACCTTAGTAAAGCCATTTTGTCAAAAAAACCCGCCAGGTCGGCGGGTCTTGAAGACAATGTCTTTAAATAAGAAAACGGCGCTTGTTTTCGGACATATTGGTAAAGCCGTCCAATCTTTCTACTAAGCGGTGACTGGTGCTTTCCAAAAAGGAAATTCCTTCCACGCGGCAGCCGGTGGTGTTTTGGATATATTCTACAACCGGAATGTAATCACCGTCGCCAGAGGCCAAAACGACGACGTCTAAGCTTTGAGAAAGCTTGATGGCGTCTACGGCAATGCCCACATCCCAGTCCCCCTTTTTCATGCCTCCGGGGAAAATTTGCAAATCCTTGGTCTTAACTTCAAAGGAGGCCTTTTCCAGGGCTTCAAAGAATTTAGATTCTTGCCCCTCTTGCGTGCTTATGCCGTAACCAATAGCCCGAATAAGGATGCGGCCACCCACGGCTTCTTCCAATACTTTTTGGAAGTTAACTTTTTTGCCGTAAATCGCTTTGGCGCTATGATAAAGGTTTTGGATATCCACCAATACCCCCACGCGCTGTTCTTTGGTTCGGATCATATTTATTTGCAGAGAATTGTGCTTTTAATGCGTAAATCCCAGGGCTTAGCAAAGACTTTCTTGGAACAAATCAAAGGCAGGAAAAGCCTGCCTTTGATTTTAATCCTAGCCTTTGAGTCCCAAGGACTTGATTATTTTCTTGTAAGATTTTTCGTCCGTTTTTTCCAAGTAAGCCATCAGCTTGCGGCGCTTGGCTACCATCTTGAGCAGTCCTCTGCGGGAATGAAAATCCTTTTTGTTCTTCTTGAGATGGCTGGTTAGCTTTTTGATCCGCTCCGTAAAGAGCGCGATCTGATACTCGGGAGAACCGGTGTCCTTATCGTGGCGCTTGGCCTCTTTGGTAACCTTCTCCTTCTGCTTTACGGTCAGTGCCATAGCAGTTTGGGCGCGACACACTCGTTGCGGTAACTGCCGGTAAAGACTGATACGCCGGCAACCAATGCGTGCTTAATGAATAGTTAACTATACGTATTTTGCCAGTTTAAAGGTCCGCTGTCAAGGCTTCAAAGAATGGCTACAGCAGCGACGCTGTCTCCGGCTTGAGGTTTCATGATGCGTACGCCCTGAGTGGAGCGTCCCAAAACAGAAATGCTGGCCAAAGGAATGCGGATGATCTGTCCTTTGGCGGAAGTGGCGATGAGGTCACCCCCCAAATCGTCCGTGTTGATAATGTGAGCTTGTACCAGCTTGCCCGTTTTGGCGGTGAGACTGGCTGTCTTGATGCCGCTGCCGCCGCGTTTTTGAATCTTGTAAGCACCAAGGTCGGTACGTTTTCCATATCCTTTTTCGGTGATGGCAAGCAACTGATTCCCTTTTTGACCTTTAAGAACAACATCCACCCCTACGACGAAGTCGTTTTTGCCAAGCTTGATGCCGCGTACGCCGGCAGCGCTGCGTCCCATGGGGCGCACATCCGTTTCTTTAAAATGGATAGCTTGGCCGTTGGAAGTACTGATGACCACCTCGTCTGTTCCGCTGGCTGGACGGACCCAGCCGAGAGTGTCTTCCTTTTCCAATGTGATGGCAATAAGTCCGGAGCGGCGTACGTTGTCAAAATCCTCTATCTTGGTTTTCTTGACTACGCCGGAACGAGTTGCCATCAAGAAATATTTGTAATTGTCATTCTTATTGAAGGCGATCATGGCGGTAATCTTTTCTTCCTGGGCCAGTTGCAAGAAGTTGACTATGGCTTGTCCTTTGGCTGTGCGCGAAGATTCGGGAATTTCGTACGCTTTGGTCTGGAAAACCTTTCCGTTATTGGTAAAGAACAGCAAATTATCATGGGTCATGACGCTTGTCACTTGGTCAATGGCATCGCCTTCTTTGGTAGTTGCGCCGATCACGCCTTTGCCGCCGCGCTTTTGCACCTTGTAAACCCCCGGATTCATGCGCTTTATGTAACCATCTTCCGAGATGGTGATGATAGCTTCCTCATTCGGGATAAGGTCTTCTTGTCTGAATTCTTGGATGCCGGTGCGCATAATCTTGGTCTTTCTTTCGTCGCCGTATTTTTCCTTTATTTCCAGCATCTCGTCGCGTACGACAGCCAAAATCTTGGCCGGGTCGGAAAGCAGGTCTTCCAGCTGGGCGATCAGGCGCCTCTTTTCATCCAATTCATCCTCTATTTTTTTGCGTTCCAGGCCGGAAAGAGTCTGCAGGCGCATTTCCAAGATGGCGGTCGCTTGCCTTTCGCTCAGGGCAAACTTCTTCATCAAATTTTGGTGAGCGACTTCCTTGGTAGCGGATTTTTTGATTGTTTCAATGATCGCATCTATGTAGTCGAGCGCTTTCTTGAGTCCTTCCAAGATATGGGCGCGATCCTTGGCTTTGGCTAGGTCAAATTCAGCGCGGCGACGCACCACGTTTTGGCGATGCTGGACGTAATGCTCCAAGATCGCCTTAAGGTTCAAAATCTGCGGATCAATCCCGTCCACGAGCGCGAGCATGTTGACGTTGAAGTTTTTTTGCAGATCGGTCGTGGCATAAAGCTTGTTGAGTACCTTTTGCGGGAAAGCGTCTTTTTTCAGGTCGATGACGATGCGCACCCCTTCTTTATCTGATTCATCACGCAAATCCTTGATGCCCAAAATTTTGCCTTCGCGCACCAAGTTGGCAATTTTTTCAATAAGAGTCGCCTTGTTGGTCGCGTAAGTAATTTCACTGATCACGATTTGGAAGGTGCCTGCTTTATTTTCGACAATATCCGCCTTGGCGCGGGTCACTATCTTGCCGCGTCCGGTGGAATAAGCCTCTTTAATGCCGGGAGTGTTATAAATAAGCCCGCCTGTCGGAAAGTCCGGCCCTTTAACAAAACGCATCAGATCATCCACAGTCGCTTCCGGATTGTCAATAAGGTGCGCGATTGCATCAGCCAATTCCCCGAGGTTATGGGGCGGGATGTTGGTAGCCATGCCGACGGCAATGCCCATGGTGCCGTTGAGCAAAAGTTGCGGCAGTTTGGCCGGCAAGACTACCGGTTCTTTGTGTACGCCATCGAAATTTGGCACGAAATCCACCGTGTCTTTGTCGATGTCAAAAAGCATTTCTTCGGCAATGGGCTTAAGCTTGGCTTCGGTATAGCGGTAGGCTGCAGCACTGTCGCCGTCCATGGAGCCGAAGTTTCCCTGTCCCCAGACCAGCGGATAGCGCAGGGAAAAATCTTGGGCCAGGCGCACCATCGAATCATAAACAGCAGCATCGCCGTGGGGATGATATTTACCAAGCACTTCTCCGACCACGGTTGCTGATTTGCGAAATTTGGCGCTCGGTCTAAGGCCCGATTCCCACATGGAATACAAAATACGACGGTGTACCGGCTTGAGTCCGTCGCGTACATCCGGAAGAGCACGCGAAACAATCACGCTCATGGCGTAATCCAAGTAGGATTGCTGCACTTCCTGAGTAAGCGCGCGCACCTCGATTTTTTGCATAGAAAAATCAATTTGTTTTTGAGTGCTTTTCATAAAATAAAGAAAAATCCGACTGAGGAGGAATATTCGCCGCAAAAAACGCGACGCATTTCCAGGCAGTCGTGAGGAAATAAATTATCTTTTTGGCGTCCGCGGTTAGCGCACACTCTTCTGCGCGGCAGACGAAGAAAAACCTTCCGACTGCGCAGACGGCTGGGCGATATCATTGATGGACGGAGAAGCGGATTGGATTTTTTCAAGCGGAGAATCCAATGGAGGCAACTCTGGCAAGGAGGGATTTTTCCCTCGGGGGGAAGAATCATTATTCAAAAGAACCCTCACGCTCAGCAGCCATAAAAGGAAGACAAACAGCATCGAAACGGCTACGGAAATCCAGACATAGCGCATTCGTACGTGCTTTGGCTTGGAACGCGCTTCGAAAATGAAATCTTCTATTTTTCCCATAAAATGCAAGTTTAGGCCGAACGTTCCATAAGTACCACGTCCATACTCTTCCCTTCCAGGTCCTTTTTCTTAAGATTGAGCTTCACGGTCTTTTCTTGAGGACAAACACCTATTTCATCACAGAAAGCCTTTTCGTCTGCGATATCCAGAGTGGATCCCTCCATGTGGTAATGCATAGGGATTACAATTGCCGGTTCTATCTTGCGCACCAGTTCGGCCGCTTTTTTGCCGTCGATGGTGTATTTGCCGCCAACCGGAATGAGCAAAATATCCACACCGTCTATTTCTTCTAGCTGTTTGGGCGTAAGATCATTTCCCAAATCTCCCAAGTGACAAATTTTAAGCCCTTCCGCCTCCAATACGAAGGCCGTAGAGCGTCCTCTTTCCGCGCCGGATGTGGAATCATGCATGGTATCTATGCCAAGCACATTGATACCTTTGACAGAAAATTCGCCAGGAGTGTCGATGATAACCGGTTCGCCCTTGAGAGCGGAAACATTATTGTGGTCACTATGAGGGTGGCTTACAAAAACAACATCTGCATGTCCCTGGGGCGGACGCAAGCCTATTTCTTTGCTGAACGGATCGAGGAAAGAAACAATGTCTTCCGTAGCTCTTCCGCCCGGTTTGGTGGTTATTTTGAAACAAGAATGACCGTAATATTCGATAATCATAGTGGTTGGGACATTAAATGTATCACAGGAAAATAATAGCATGCCGAAAGCCTTTTGTCGAGAGTTTTTGGCTTTGTTTGGGGGAGAAAAATTAAGGAGAATAAAATGAGCCAAAGGCAAGGCGGCGGTTTGGAAAAAGACGGAAGCATTGCCCTTGCCAAATTTCCAAAGATGCGCTAGAATCCGGGGGCAATTAATTATTAAGAAAACTCAATAGCGAAATGGTTTAATTTCGCGCCGGATTTCTTGATAATTTCCTTTGCTAAAGGGAATTTTTTGCATTTGGTGCCTTTAATAAATTAACAAAATGGCGGCCACGGCACGGCTGCCAACGAAAAAGTAGATGGCTACAAAGAAAAAAGACATCCTCGACAAGTTGGCTGAGGAAGTCGATAAGATTCAGGAAGAAGCTGTTTTGGCTCCGACTAAGCCCAAGAAGGCTCCGGCCAAAAAAGTTGCAAAAAAGGCTCAAGAAGAGGAAATGGAAACAGCCCTTTCCGAAATGGAGGCGCTTTTGGAGAAGCATCCCATGGAAATACCCCAGCCCGGGGATGTGATCGAGGGTACGGTGGTAGAAGTGGCTTCCAGCTCTATTTTGTTGGATTTGGGTGCTTTGGGCACCGGAATGGTGCTGGGCAAAGAAATGAAAGACGGTTTGGCTACGGCCAAGCTTAAAAAGGGGGACAAGGTTACCGCTACGCTGGTCGATCTGGAAAATGAAGACGGCTACATAGAACTTTCTATCCGGGAAGCTTCTTATGAGCGCGCCTGGGAGGATCTGGTTTCCAAGAAAGGCAAGGGAGAAACGGTAACTGTTAAAGTGCTTGATGCGAACAAGGGAGGTTTGATGACCGAAATAAACGGCATTACCGGCTTTATTCCTGTTTCCCAATTGGCTAGCGAACATTATCCGCGGGTAGAAGACGGAGATAAGAACAAAATCCTGGAACTGCTCAAGAAATTGGTCGGCAAAGAGCTGCATGTACGCATCTTGGATGCTGACCGGGAAAGTGAGAAGCTGATTGCCAGCGAGCGTGCAGCGGCCAGCGACAAGGAGCGCAAAGTAATTTCCGAGCTGGCCAAGGGGGATGTCGTAGAAGGAGAAATCAGCGGCGTGGTTGATTTTGGCGCATTCGTCAAGTTCTTGCCGCCCTCCAAAGCTTCTTCTGGTAATGAGGCGGACAAGTTGGAAGGATTGGTCCATATTTCCGAATTGGCTTGGCAGCTTATCGATAATCCGCGCGATATCGTGAAGACGGGTGATAAGGTGCGTGCCAAAATTATCGGTATTGATGACACACGCATTTCGCTGTCCATGAAAGCTCTGGAAAAAGACCCTTGGAATGATGTGTTCGAGCGGTATAATATAGGAGATATTGTGAATGGTAAGGTAGATAAAATAAACCCGTTTGGCGCCTTTGTTTATCTGGACAAGGATATTCACGGGTTGGCGCACGTGAGCGAGTTTCAGCAGGTGCACCCAGGCAAAAAGATGGACGAAGTGCTTGTTTCCGGACAGGAATATAGCTGGAAGATTCTTTCCATCGAGCCTAAAGACCACCGCATGGGCCTTATGATCGTCAAAGAGGCGAAATCGGAAAAGACGGCTGAATAGAAAAAGCGAAAAAGTGCAAAAGAAAGACCGCTCTTGGGCGGTCTTTTATTGAACAAAAGCGAAATATGTAATAGCATGCAGATAATAAGGAAGTTTATGCAAAGGATATTTTCAGCAAAGGCATAATTTGCAAATAAGAAGAATTTTAAGTCACAGTAGCGCATGCGTAACATATTCATCATTTCCGGGCCTTCGGGGGCGGGAGAGGATTCTATCATAAACGGACTTTCTGAGTTATTTCCGCTGGAAAGAATCGTGACAACTACGACGCGATCAATGCGTCCTGGAGAATCGCAAGGGGATCCGTATTATTTTGTTTCCGTTGACGAATTCAAAAAAAGGCTTGATAATGGGGAGTTCGTGGAGTATGCCCAGCAGTATAACGGGAACCTTTACGGAGTTACAAAAGAGGAGATAGAACGGGTGGCACATTCGGGCAAAATAGGGACTTGGAAGATTGAATACAAAGGAGTGGAAGTTGCCAAAAAGCTTTTTCCGGAAATAGTAGCTATTTTTGTCAATGCGCCGAGTCTAGAGATATTGGAAAGCCGCATTCGAAGGCGCGACAATGTCAGCGAGGAATACATTCGGGAAAGAATGGAATATACCAAAGAATGGCTTAAACACACGGATAGTTACGACGAGCATGTCATCAATGAAGAAGGAAAACTCAAAGAAGCGGTCGCTCAAGTCGCGACCATCATCCGCAAAACAGCCCCGCGCGAAATCGTCGGAAATTAAAAGTGCGCGTTCTTTTGTAAGGAGGGTGCAGAATTTTGCGCATTTGCGCGGACTTTGGCAAAGAGGATCTAAGATAATTGTCGGGGTTTCAGGAGGGGCGGACAGTGTGGCCTTGTTGTCCGCTTTGGCTTTTTTAAAGGAAAAATGTGCTTTTACTTTGCATATAGTTCATGTCAATTATGGCCTGAGAGGTGATTTTTCGGATGCGGATGAGGAATTTGTCCGTGCCCTGGCTAAAAAGTACGGCATTTCTTTGAGCGTTTTCAGGATGTCGAAAATAGTCAAGACGGGTAATCTGGAGGAAAGATTAAGGGAAAAAAGATACGCTCTTTTTGAAAAAGAGCGTAAAAAAAAGAAATTTGACCTTATTGCTGTAGCGCACAGTAGAGACGATCAGGCAGAAACCGTACTTTTGAGGCTTATCAGAGGGGCGGCAGGCAAGGGCTTGGGAGCAATGCGTCCCCGAAATGGCAGGGTGATGCGTCCTCTGCTGGGTGTGAGTCGTAAGGAAATAGAAGGTTATCTTCGATCTTTGGGGCAAAATTGGCGTACGGACGCAACCAATAAGGAACTTACTTTTGCGCGCAACAAAGTGCGACTAAGGCTCATTCCTTATTTGGAGCGCAATTTTAACCCACAGATTCGATCCGTTTTGGCTCGCAGCGCCGAAGTTTTGGCCCAGGAGCAACTCTTGCTTGAACAAAAAGCGCAAGAAGCAGGACGTTTTTTCCGTAAAATAAAGGGAGGATTTCAGTTCGCTGCGCAAGAATTTTTGGATCGGCAGCTACCCCTTAGGCGGCAGATTCTCAAAGATTTTTCGGCGTCTCTTTTGTCCGGGGGAAAGGGCTGGAATTTTAACCAAATAGAAGAAGTGGAAAAAATAATCAAAAGTCGCAAAAGCAAGCCCCAAAGAGCTTTGATTGGCGGCTTGAGAGTGGAGCGCAAAGGTGATAAAGTGAAGATAACGTCCTTGGAATAACGGGATTTGTGCATAAGGCATATAAATCCCCAAATAATTAGATTTAAAAAGAAAAACATCTTATGGATAAGCTGCTCAAGAATATAACAGCCATTTTGCTGACCTTCCTGCTTATTTCCGGCCTTTTTATTTTGTATTCCGCTCCGGCGGAAAAACCGCAGGAGATCTCACTGAGCGAATTGGCCAGTCGCATAAATGAAGGGAAGGTTAAAAAGGTGGTCGTGGACGAGAACAATCTGGCCATAGAACTTACGGATGGAGTTAAGGAAAAATCAATCAAGGAGCCACAAAGCGCTTTGACGGAATCGCTCAGTAATTACGGGGTGGATAAGGACAAACTTAAGCAAGTGAGTATCGAAATAAAGCAACCTTCGGGAGCAAGCGCTTTTTTTGCAGTCGTTCTTCCCTTCTTGCTGCCCTTTTTGCTTATCGCGTTGTTTTTTTGGTTCATGCTGCGTCAGGCACAGCGCGGCAACAGTCAAGCTCTTTCTTTTGGGATGAGCAAAGCGCGCATGCTGGATCCGAAAGATAAGAAAAAAAGAATTTCCTTTACGGATGTGGCTGGTGCCAAGGAAGCCAAGGAGGAGTTGCGCGAAGTTGTTGAGTTCCTCAAGCATCCCAAGAAATTCCTCTCCATGGGGGCAAAAATACCCAAAGGCGTCCTCTTGCTCGGCCCTCCGGGAACCGGTAAGACCCTGATGGCCAAGGCGGTGGCTGGTGAAGCGGGAGTCCCCTTTTTCAACATCAGCGGTTCGGAATTTGTGGAGATGTTTGTAGGTGTGGGCGCTAGTCGTGTGCGGGATCTTTTCAAGCAAGCCAAGAAAAGCGCTCCGGCAATCGTCTTTATCGATGAAATAGATGCGGTTGGTCGTCATCGCGGAGCAGGTTTGGGTGGCGGGCATGACGAGCGCGAGCAGACGCTCAATCAGATATTGGTGGAGATGGATGGATTTGAAAGCGACATGAGCGTGATCGTGATTGCGGCCACCAACAGGCCGGATGTGCTGGATCCCGCCCTGTTGCGTCCGGGAAGATTCGACAGGCGCGTGGTGATGGATTTGCCGGATATCAGTGAGCGCGAAGAGATTTTGAAGATCCATATGAAAAACAAGAATTTTGCCGAAGGGGTCGACGTAAGGCGTCTGGCAGAACGCACGCCGGGATTTTCGGGAGCTGATCTGGCCAATTTGGTTAACGAAGGCGCTATTTTGGCAGTAAGGCGCGGCAAGAAGGCTATTTCCATGGATGAGTTGGCGGAAGCGGTGGAAAAAGTAATTCTGGGTCCGGAGCGCCGCAGCAAAGTTATCAATAAAAAGGAAAAGGAAATAATAGCTTACCACGAAGCCGGGCATGCGCTGGTGGCCGCTTCCCTTCCCAATGCCGATCCGGTGCACAAAGTTTCCATTATTGCCCGCGGGCAAGCTGGCGGATACACTTTGTCGGTACCTTCCGAAGACAAGCGTCTCAATTCCAAAGCTCATTTTGTGGATGAGTTGGCGGTATTGCTCGGCGGACATATGAGCGAAAAAAGGTATTGCGGAGATATTACGACCGGACCAAGTAACGACTTGGAACGAGCGACTCATATGGCGCGGGCAATGGTTACCCGTTACGGCATGAGCGATCTGGGTCCGCGTACCTTCGGTAAAAAGGAAGAGTTGGTGTTTTTGGGCAGAGAGATAAGCGAGGAAAAAGATTATTCTGAGCACACCGCCCAAGCGATAGATAGCGAAGTTTCCCGCCTCATCACCCAAGCTGCGCAAACGGCCGGAAATATTCTTGAAGAAAAAGAAGAGGTGCTCAAAAAAATCGTGGCTGAACTTTTGGAAAAAGAAACAATTGAGAAGGACGAATTTGACGCCATTGTGGGTCTTTCGTTGCCCGAAGAAAAGGAATAATCGGTTGTTTTCCCCGGGCCGCCAGAGCGGCCTCGGAAAACAAAGGATTTGCCAAAAATTTTCAGCTTAATTTTAAAAAAGCGGACCGGTATGCGCCCTTGGCTGCATATGTTTTGGTCCGATAAGGTTATGGAAAAAGCCAGAACTATTCGAGAAATTTTACTAAAGAGCTGGAAGATAACTTGGAATAACAAGAAACTTTGGTGGCTGGGATTTTTTGTGGCGCTTGGATCGGTGGGACAGAGTTTTTCTTACAAAGGGGATACTGAAAGCGGTCCTGTCGGGAATATGGAAAAACTTTGGAATTTTGCGCTTAACCACACAGGTATCGTCATAACTGTCGCTTCTTTGGCACTTCTTTTATTTGTAGGGCTTTTGGTGCTGCGTATTTTTTCCCAAGCCGCACTCATCCGTTCCCTTTCGGATTTGCCGGTATTTGCCACCCTTCCCATAAGAACTCTTCTTGGCGAAGGAAGGAAATTTTTTTGGCGAATAATGGGAATAGATTTTCTTTTCTTCGCGGCGATAATTTCGGCACTTCTTGCTTTGGGGATGCCCGTCTTTTTCCTTATTTCCCTGGAATCAAATATTTTGGCAGCCATGGTTGCCGGCATGGCTTTGCTTATTTTTCTGCCGCTGGCTATTTTGGCTTATTTCGTGCGCACGTTTGCATATCTTTATGCGGTAATCGCTAATTTTGGAATGCGCAAAGCCATCGAGGGGGCTTACTTGTTGTGGCGACGCAAAATAGGAGAAAGCATCGCATTGGCGCTTATTTTGGGCCTTATTGGTTTTGTGGCTTTCTTGGGAGCTTTTGCGACAGTGCTGATAGCGGCTATCCCTCTGGTGGTTCTGGGCGCCTTGGCATATGCGGTATTTGCACAAGCGGGACTATTTGTTATCATAGGGATTGGCATCGCTTTGCTGCTGGGTTTGCTTTTTTTTGTGCAAGCGGTGCTTACGGTTTTTTCGCAAAGCGCATGGGTGCTTTTTTTCCAGAGTCACGCTATGCATAAAGTACCAGAAAAGGAATTGGACAAAGAAGAGAGCAGGATGGTTGCCGGACATTCTCCGGAACCGGAAGCGGCCTAAGGCCGTAAAGGGTCTGTAGCTCAGTTGGTTAGAGCGCTACATTGACATTGTAGAGGCCTGCAGTTCGAGTCTGCACAGACCCACGAGAAAAGAAGAAACAAAATCCGCCCAAGGGGCGGATTTTTAATGACTTGTTTTATGTTTGGGTTCAATCGGCTTCCGCGCTGTTGGAGAAAGCGGAGCCGCTACCTCCGTCTATGCCGGAGTTCCCAGTGCTTGAATTATTGGAATTGAACAGGTTGTTTATCTGGTCCCTAGTCCCCACTCCGGTGCTATAGTTTTGGCCGTTCACTCCCATGCTCAAACCGGAGGTGGGGTTATAATTGAGATTCAAACTTGTGTTGGCATTGCGCGCCCTCACTCTGTCTGCGGCACTTTCCCCTCCAATTCCAGCCTGCAGGGTTTGGGCAGCTATGCGGGTAAGCGATCCGATGGCCAGTTCTTTGGGAGTGGTTGCGTTGACGATGATGTCGTTGCCCATGCGGTCCACGCTTTCCATGGCGTTTTGGAAAAGGGTGGCCGGAGCGCTTATCTTTCCGTTGGCGGTTATCTTGGGTAACCAGCCGTTCACCTGGGTTTTTTCCGCAATCTTTTGCTGCTTGGCAAATTCAGCCGCATATTCTTGCTGGGCGCGAGAAGTGTATCCCCAGACGTTATTGGCCGGTTCCAGATAAGTAAGGAAAGGACGCATGCTTTTGCCCTCAAACATTCGGGTCGGATCATCTATTTGCTGCGAAAGGGTGGTAGTGAAAGCTTGTCCTTGCAAGGATTGCATGGCCATGGTCGCCATGTAAGCGTCATAATTAAACCCTCCGAAACCTTCATAACCGGAAGAAGAAAGGCGTCCTCCGCTGACACTGTTAAAGAAGGAATTCATATGGAGCATTGTGCGGTCATGGGGACTGAGATAAAGATAATCGTTCCAATTGGTCACGAAATTGGGCTGTCCGTTGTTTCCGGAACCGACGATGGCGCGGACCGCTGAATTTACAGCAATTGTGGAAGCAGCTTTCATGGCCGCTAATGCAAATTCAGAGGTTACCCTATCCATTCTCTCGGTCCATCCTAACGAATTATTGGCCCATGTTCCAGCGTTTGTTAAGTATCCCTGTAGGGTTCTTACCATGTCGGTTATATTGAAATCTCCTATACCAAGATAGGCCTGAGATGACTTTGGTGCGAATGTTCCCAAAAAAATGGAAATTAATAATGCAATAACAAAAAAGTTTTTGCGCATCGAATTTTAATTTATATATGTACTGATTTTTTCTATAGATATATTGAGATGAGCAATGATCATTTTGGAAAGATTTTGCACCCGGTTCATTTGAGAAAAATGTGCTATAGGGTCGGCAGCTGGATTTTCCGGAGCCGTTTCTTTAAGCGATAGAAATCCTCCGAGGATGCGCATTCCTTCAAGATGCTTGTCTAGCATGTTTTCAGGTACCTCCATGGAGCCGATTTGTTCCAGGAAAAGAGTAAAGGGTTGATGAAGTTCTGCATAATAAGCATAGGATGGTGAATCTGTCACCAGATCTTGCATATGCGAGACCACTTCTTCGAAGAATTTGCCGAAGTCTTCGATGGTCGTTATTTCGGTTGGAATGTTGGATCCAAGTATATAGAGAAGGGTGCTCAGGTATTCTATGGTGTCTTGTTTTATTTTGTCCTTGCGTTCATCTTCAGAAAGAGAGGAGTAATCCTGTTTCTTTATTTTCAAGTTGGCTGTGTCCACCGGCGGCAAGGATTCCAATGTGGCATAAGTATTCTCATCCAGATTTGGGAAGTTTTCTGCAACAAAAACATCCAGATCCTCGGTAGTGATCGTCTGGGAATCTTTTTGGGCGGCGAATTCGCCGAGCTTGGCGATGAATTCGTCGGTCATATTCGGTCCGGCAGCCTTCCCTTTTTGTGCTGCCGCAACATCGTTAACCAGGCGGTCGCCGGGAGCCTTTTTTAAGGGATCATACCCGCTCTTAACTTCGGTGCCGTCCGAATAACCGTCGCCGTCGGTGTCCTTATTGGTCGGATCCGTGCCGTAAGTTTTTTCTTCTTCGTCGCTGAGTCCGTCTTGATCCGTATCGCCAAAAACCACCTTATTGATAGTTTGCGGAGTATTGGCCAGCACAAAAAAACCAAAGCCAGCCACCAGTACCCAAGAAAAGATGCGCAAAACTTTGCGCGCGTGTTGTATGTCCATGTCTTCATTATACCACTTATGCGGCAAGTCAACAATGGCAAAGGCAATCCAGTTATTCAAGGTAGTAAAATCATGAATAGGCAGGGTGAAAGTTGTTCAATTTTGCATGTCCCTCTGCAGGTTAATTGCAAAAAAACATTTGTCTGTCGGGCAAATGAAACCTTCAGAACCAGGGAATATTGGAAGATGACTTTTTTTAAAACTGAATTTTTCTTTGTTATTTAAATAACCCCCGGTTTTGATTTTTTAAAGCTGATTTTTAAAAGAAGTCCACTTTCAAGGAAAAGGGTTTTCGGGTGGCGTTTTCTGGAAAACACCCCGAAAGCTATTTATATATTATAAAATAAAATATAAATAATGTCAATACGGCTACTTCTTTTCGTATCGTTTATTCCCTACCTTAAGAGCAGCAAGATTAAAATGTTCCACGTGGAACATTTTAATCTTCGAGAAGTATTGAGCATTTGAATTGGTGGAGTAATTTATTTTCAGTTCTGCAGTGGTTACCCCTGGGAGTGCTGAGGAGGGCGGGTATTTGAATGAGGCAAGGCCGTAAGTAAGTATGTAAGCAGCTTAACTTTTCCCTATTTTTTTTGCAGATATTTGCGGGATAGATATTTATATAATTGTTCCACGTGGAACAATTTAAAAGATCGAACTCGAAGGGTATTTTTTTGCTTGGGTGGCTTAATTATGTAATTTGTATTTCAAAATCAATTGAGTATTAAACGCGTGTCCGTGCCGTATAATTTTTAAAGTCCTAATTTAAATAGGATAAAAGCTTTATTTGAAGGAAAATAAAAAGAAATACTCCTAATTGTTCCACGTGGAACAATTAGGAGTA
>DAOKZJ010000005.1:43084-50246 GCA_035325685.1 Candidatus Moraniibacteriota bacterium
TGTTCCACGTGGAACAATCGGAGTTTTTGGGTTCAATTTTTTCAAAATGCCCAAAAAAGTCGACAACTGAGTTAGGATTTGCAGTTTTTTAGATTTGAGGCGTTAAATGTTCCACGTGGAACATTTAGTTTTGTCGGCAGGCACACAAGAGATGCTCGAAGTGTTTTTTGCTAAAAAAAGCTGATTCAAAAGAATGGTAAAATGTAAACGAGTCGGAGACTGAGGATAAAATAAAGCAAGAATTATTCAGTCTAAAAAAATAAGCCGTTTTCAGGGATTACTATAGGTGGGGTTTTATAGGTAATTGTTCCACGTGGAACAATTGCTCTTGACAAAGGTAGATGATGGATTTTAGGGAAAAAAGAGATAAAAAGAGAAGAGGTGGGCAACTGTGGATAAGTAAAAGAAAGCCTTATTTGAAGCGAAAAATAGGTTAATAACTGTGGATAACTTGTTTACAGTTAAAATGTTCCACGTGGAACATTTTAATTATGCGGACAATTAAGTCGGGAGGAAGTGTTTTATTGACAAAATTATAAAATTATATTATAATAAAAAAGTAGCTACCCCTTAGGTCTGTGAGACGGGGTTGATTTTTGTCTTGGGTGTGCTACAATGGGCGAGTTGACGGGGATATAGCTCATTTGGTAGAGCGCTTCCATGGCATGGAAGAGGCGTGGGGTTCGAATCCCCATATCTCCACAGTAGAAATCTTTTCCAAGTTATACGGTTTTCTTTTTGGCTGTCAAAAAAATAAAATTGTCCTTATTTTTTGCGCTTGTAGCTCAGTGGATAGAGCGCCGCCGTCCTAAGGCGGGCGTCGTAGGTTCGATTCCTACCAAGCGCACCTCGAAAAACTTCCATGATCAAAAAAATTCCACAAACGGTCACGGGTATCTTGATTGAAATAGAACAGGCCGGGTTTGAGGCTTATGTGGTTGGCGGTTGCGTGCGCGACATGTTGATGGACAAAGAACCCAAGGATTGGGATATAACCACGAATGCGCTTCCTGAGGATATCTTGAAGCTTTTTCCCGACAGTTTTTACGAAAACTCTTTCGGTACGGTCGGTGTCAAAACGGATCCTTTTGTCAAAAGCATTTTCCTTGACGAGCAAAGAAAGCATGATGTCGTGGAGGTTACCACTTATCGCATCGAATCTTCTTATAGCGACAGGCGCCGTCCGGATGAAGTAAGGTTCGCCAAAACTCTGGCGGAAGATTTGGGGCGGAGGGATTTTTGCATGAACGCGGTCGCGCTTAAGTTAAAAAAAGAAGGAGGTGTCGAGACAGTAGATCTTTTCGGAGGACAGGAGGATATAAGAAAGAGAATCGTTCGCGCGGTGGGAGATGCCGCGGAAAGATTCAACGAAGACGCGCTGAGAATGATGCGGGCCGTACGTTTTCATGCCCAACTCGGCTTTGCAATAGAAGAAAATACTTTTGCGGCCATCAAAAACAACGCGGATTTGATGGTGCACATCGCACCGGAACGGATAAAAGAAGAATTTGTCAAAATACTTCTTTCAGAAAATCCCGCCGAAGGTATAGAGATGATGCACAAAACCGGACTTTTGAAACATGTCTTGCCGGAACTGGAAAAAGGGGTGGGGGTTTCGCAGAACCGCCACCATATTCACACGATATATAAACATAGCGTATTGGCTTTGAAGCATTGTCCCTCCGCTAAGCTGGAAGTGCGCCTGGCAGCCCTTTTGCACGACATCGCCAAGCCGCAAACCAAGAGAGGGGAAGGGCCTTATGCGACTTTTTACAATCACGATCATGTGGGTGCGAGAGTGGCGCGGGAGATACTCCGGAGGTTGCGTTTTTCCAATGAGGTGGTGGACAAGGTTTTTCTTTTGGTGGACAACCATATGTTTTATTACAATCCCGAAGAAGTGGGCGAGAGCAGCGTGCGTCGTCTGGTACGGAAGGTGGGCGCGGAAAACTTAAAAGACCTCATAGATGTGCGGATAGCGGACAGGCTGGGCAGCGGCGTACCCAAGGCTAAACCTTACAAATTGCGGCATTTGGAATACATGATAGAAAAGGTTTCCAAGGACGCCGTTTCTGTCAAAATGCTCAAGATAGGAGGGCATGAACTCATGGAAATCTTGGGTATCAAGCCGGGACCCAAGATAGGAGCTATTTTGGATGTTTTGTTGGCCGAAGCCATAGAAGATCCTTCCTTGAATGAGAGAGAGAGGCTTTTGGGAAGAGCCAAGGAGCTGGAGGGGGAAGATTTGGAAAAGCTTCGGGAAATGGCCAGGGAAAAAATAGAAGAAAAAAAAGAGGAAGATGACAAGGAAATAAAAGGGAAGCATTGGGTTAAATAAGGCAAAACTTGTGAAGCGTAAAATGGTGTGCTAAGGTAAGTTTCGTTCGGGGCATAGTATACCGGTAGTACGCGCCCTTCGGGTGGGTGTAGACCGAGTTCGATTCTCGGTGCCCCGACCAGATAATTTTTCCACAAATGCAGCTGAAAATAGAGCAAATAAAAGAGAATCCCGCCTCGCTTTTGCGCAGAGCCGGATATACATTTCAAAGGCACGAGGGACAGGAGATGAGTTTTGTGCGCCCTTTGGCGCGCGGCGGTTACCCTCGGTTTCACATTTACGCGCGGATGGAGGGTTCGGATTTGCTTATCAATATCCATCTGGATCGCAAAAAGGAAACTTACGGGGAAAGCACGAGGCATCACGGCGAATATGAACAGGAAGGTCCGCTCGCAGGGGAAGTGGAAAGATTGAGAGAGGTTTTAAGGTAAGATTGCCCAGGTGGTGAAATTGGTATACACGCCAGTCTTAGGAACTGGTAGGTTTATCCTGTGGAGGTTCGAGTCCTCTCCTGGGCACTTTATGGAAAAAAATTTCACAGTAAAAGAAGAGGCTGGCAAAAGGCTGGATAAATTCCTGGTGGAGGAATTTTTTTCGTATTCCAGAGGGGAAATAAATCGTTTCATCAAAGAGGGAAGAGTTTTGGTGAACGGAAAGCCGGCAAAGCCCAGCCGGGTTTTAGCGGAAGGGGAGGTAATACAGACGAAAGGTTTTGCCGCTCAAAAAAGCAGCCGAATAGCTCCGGATGAAAAAGTAGTAGTGGAAATTGTTTTTGAAAATGAAGACTTTGTAGTTCTTAATAAGAGCGCGGGGATAAGTGTGCATCCGAAAGAGGTTGAGCAGAAAGGAACGGTTGCCAATTGGCTTGTAGCCAAATACGGCGATGCGATTTATCAGGTAAATGATGGCAGTGCGCTTTCATATTTGCGGCCGGGAATTGTGCATCGCCTGGACAAAGACACTTCCGGGGTTATGGTGGTTGCGCTTAACAGGGAAACACTGGAAAAATTTAAAGAGCTGTTTGCCGCACGCAAGGTGCAAAAGGAATATTTGGCCATAACAAAAGGATTGTTTGCGAAAAAAGAAGGAATCATAGACAAGTTGCTGGCAAGGAAAGCAGGAGAGCGAAAGCAGGTCGTGGCCAAGAATAATACAAAGACCAAGGTGCGCGGCGCAATAACAGAATACAAGGTTCTAAAACAGGAGGGAGAATGGGCCGTGGTTTTGGCAAAACCGCGCACAGGCAGGATGCATCAAATAAGGGTGCATTTGGCTGATTTGGGTCATCCGATAATAGGAGATAAACTTTACGGTAATTTGCAGGGCGCGACTGTGCCGGCGCAGCGGCAGCTGTTGCATGCGTGGCGCATTTCTTTTGAATTTAAAGGGCAAAAATATGCCTTTTCGGCGCCGATTCCGGCGGATATGGTAGGGCTGGTCGGCAATATTGACTAATCCGGCAATATGCAGTATGCTGGAGGAGCTTTAAATTTTTCTTAACCGGGTAAACACACGGGCCTTTCGGGCGCTTTTTGTATTTGACTGAGGCGGCAGCAAGGGCACAACACAGCCATATGAACAAGACAATGATCGAATTTAATCGCACGCAACGTACAGCAGACGTTCCTGCGCTCAAGAGCGGAGACGTGGTGAAGGTTTATCGTAAGATTATCGAAGGAGGAAAGGAACGCGTCCAGATGTTTGAAGGAATGATCATTGCGATGCGCGGAGGTCAAAGCTCTTCGCCAACCATCACGGTGCGCAAAGTATCCAACGGAATCGGGGTGGAGCTGGTTCTTCCGGTCCATTCTCCCATTATCGAAAAGATAGAGGTGGTCAAGAGTGCGAAAGTGCGTCGCAGCAAGCTTTATTTTGTGCGTGAGCGCAGCCTCAAATCCCTCAAGCTGAAATATACTATGGCAGAAAAGGCTAAGGGAGAAGGAAAAAAGGGGAAGACAGAAAGCGCGAAAAAGGAAGAAGCAGCGGCAAGCGAAGAACAGGCTGGAAAAGAGATGACAGAGCAGGAGTAGCTTTTTTGGGCGTGAGGCTGTCCGGATGTCTTGAAAGGCGTCACAGCCTCTGGGTTGCCGGGATGGCGGAACTGGTATACGCGCATGCTTGAGGTGCATGTGGGAGCAATCCCTTGGAGGTTCGAGTCCTCTTTCCGGCACTAAAACGGGTTTAAATCTGTAAAGTTGCAAAGTTTATAAAGCAGTGGGAAAATGTACTTTGCAGGATGCGAGAGTTTTTTATTCGAGAAAAGCAATTTCGGACGTTTAGCTCAGTTGGTTAGAGCACTTCTCTTACAAAGAAGGGGTCGCTGGTTCGAGTCCAGCAACGTCCACGGGATTTTACCGGTCTGGGTTTTTTAAAAGCAGTGTCTTAGGATGGCATCATGCCTCGGTAGCTCAGTGGTAGAGCAGTGGACTGAAAATCCACGTGTCGTCAGTTCAATTCTGACCCGAGGCACCCGATTGAAAATTTTCGCGTTTAATCGTATGATGTGTCGGAAAGGGTCCGTAGCTCAGCGGTTAGAGCAGGCGACTCATAATCGCTTGGTCGCTGGTTCGATCCCAGCCGGACCCACACAATAAGTTAAAAGTTTATAAAGTCATAAAGTTCATAAAGTATTCGAGATTTTTCCTGATAAGCTTTAAGAGCTTTTCCCTTGATAAACTACATTTGCGGGTATCGTATAGTGGCTATTATGCGTCCTTGCCAAGGACGAGACGGCAGTTCGATTCTGCTTACCCGCTCAAAATGAAAAACAGCGTTGACATGACGCTGTTTTTCATTTTGAGCGAGGCTCGCCTCGTCCCATTTTTAAAAACTGGGCGGGCGGCCCGCTCACATTTTGAGTAATTGCTGGTTTTGTTTTATAAATTAGTTAAAATATAAGTGCGTTCATATTTCATATTTACTTTATGTACACGGTCTATATCTTACAAAGCATGAAGGATACAAAGACTTATGTCGGATATTCTAATAATGTGCAAAGAAGATTGCTTGAACATAATTCTGGACAATCGAAGGCTACGCGTCATCGCAGACCATTTGAGATTTTATTTACTGAAGAATTTGAAACAGAACAAGAAGCGAAGAAAAGAGAGATGTATTGGAAAAGCGGCGCGGGAAGAAGAAAACTAAAAGAGTATTTTGATTCCACTCAGGGCAAGGAATGATTGAGTGCCGGCGAATGAATGATGCGATTCCCGTTACTCGCTCAAAAATCAAAAAGCACTCCGTGTGGGTGCTTTTTGATTTTTTCGACCCGAATGATATAATTTCCAGACCATGAAGATATTAATTGCAACGCATAATCCTTCCAAATTCGAAAGATACAAGAGGATATTGGAAATAATTGATTTTTTAGAACCAGTTTCATTGGCTGATTTAGGAATCACGGAAAAAGTTGAAGAAAATTATGCGACAAACGTAGAAAATGCTTTACATAAAGCAAGAACCTATGGAAAATTGTCTGGAATGATTACTGTTGCAGTTGATGAAGCATTGATGACTAATTTTTTGCCAGATAACGAACAACCAGGAGTTTATGCCAGAAGATTCGCAAAGGACAAAAAGGAGCAAACGGACGAAGAGCTCATAGAAATTTGGAAGGAGATTTTTAAAGCGTATTCACAAGAAGATAAGAAATTTATCTGGAACTTTGCAGTTGCTTTTTATAATCCAAAAAACGATTCCGAAGGAGTTGAGTGTGTTGAAGAAATCTCGCATGTGGCAAAATATTTTTCTCCAATAAAATCAAATGGTTACCCGATGTCAACATTTCTTTCTTTTTCTCTGAACGGTATACCTTATATAGAAATGAGTCAAAAAGAAAAAGATCACAAAGACATTCAAAATTTTGCTAGTTTTGTAGATGTTTTTAACCGCTGGCTTCTAAGTGAAAAATGATATAAAAGTATGTATTTTCTTTTTACAGATGAAACAAACACTACAGCAAATGACAGTGCTGGAGTCAAATTTTTTGTTTATGGTGGTTTGATAATTCCAATCGATAATTTTTTCAAGCTGGATCAAGAAATAAAGGCGATAAGAAAAAAATATGAGTTCAAAGAAGATGATGAGTTTAAGTTTGACAGTAGATCAAGGCCAGGCAATGTTTCTAGGGAAGATTTTTCAAAGGCAAAAAATGAAGTCATTGAATTATGCATAAAACTAGAATGCAGATTTATTGCATATATTGTTTTGCATGAAATTTCAAAAAACCAACCTTTAAGTCAAAATATTCTTTGGGGTGCAGATCATGTAATAGGAAAATTTAATCATTTTCTTTCTACGAAGGATGAAAATGGATATGTGATGATAGATAGACTACCAAACAAAGATGAATTTAAATTTTTAGCTGAAAAGTTCTGTTTTGGCTTAAAACTTGAAGGCAAAATTGTTGAGCTCGATAGAATTTCCCTTTTTGGATCAACATGTAATAATGCATCAAATGCAAGTTCCGCCATGGATATAATCCTGGGTTCTTTTAGATATTGCATTAATCAGCCCTCTAATTTAACAGTAGCCAGTGAAATGATGGAAAAGATCACAAAATTGATTTGGGCAGATAAAATAAAAGAAAGTGGAAATATAGATCCATTTGAAAAAGGGCTTATATTTAGGCCAAAAGATGTTAAAAAAGTTGAATACAAAGCCGAATATGACAAGCTCTTAAAGCATATAAATTCATTATTAGAAGATCAAAATAGTGCTGCTCCATTTTAATATCTAAAATATTAAGTTTAAACAAAACTCTTATCCATAAATCCAGTTCTAACCGTATTAACTAAGCAGCTCATTGAAACGAAAAGCTCC
>DAOKZJ010000006.1:0-31781 GCA_035325685.1 Candidatus Moraniibacteriota bacterium
CATAAATCCAGTTCTAACCGTATTAACTAAGCAGCTCATTGAAACGAAAAGCTCCCATGCAGAAACCTTTTGGTTTATTTGAGTTTGTACAAAGTTGAAGGAAGAGAAGTCGGGAAGGATGCAAGAAATCGCATCCTTTTTACTTGCAAAAGTGGCGGGAAAATAGATAACCGTGCTAGAATTAACTTATGAAAAAAACGGAAAAGATCCAGTTTTATATATCTTTTGCACTAAAGATCCTCCTGGGTCTGCTTACGGTGGCAAGTCTTTTGAGGGGAGATTATTTCACCGTGTTCGCGTCTTCGTTGGTGCTGCTCATATCCTTTTTGCCGGCAATTATCAGTCATAGTCTCAAGGTTCGTTTGCCGCACGAGATAGACCTGACTCTTACGGTGATATTATATCTGCACTACGTGCTAGGGGAATATGAGGGTTTTTACAATAAAGTAGCTTGGTGGGATTTATTTTTGCACAGCGGAAACAGCGTTATTTTGGGCTTGGTGGGTTTTGTTTTTGCCTATGTGTTGCTTATGACCAGCCGGATAAGCGCCAAGCCTTTTTTTATCTCCCTTTTCTCCCTGTCTTTGTCTGTATTTATAGGAGTGATGTGGGAGGTGTTTGAGTTTGTCATGGATCAAGCTTTTGGATTTAACATGCAAAAGAGCGGGTTGGTGGATACAATGACTGATTTGATGGCGGATGTATTGGGCGCTTTTTCGATAAGTGTTTTGGGATTTTTTTATATAAAACGCCCCTGGCCCGGCTTATTGCACAAAGCAGTTATGGGCGCGGTGCGTTTTTGGCGCAAAGGCAAGCAGGCACTCGGAAAGGAAGAGGAAT
Organism: Candidatus Moraniibacteriota bacterium; assembly: GCA_035325685.1. Lineage (GTDB taxonomy): Bacteria > Patescibacteriota > Minisyncoccia > Moranbacterales > GWC2-37-73 > DAOKZJ01. The sequence goes on from DAOKZJ010000006.1 coordinate 841, forward strand.
AAGTTCTGGAAAAAAGAGACTCTACCAGGATCGAAGCGTGCTTTTGAGTTGTTGTCTTTTTTAAACAAGATCCTCCCTCGGGGGATTTTTTTCGTGGGGAAAAGGGCGGGAGAATTTGAGCAAAAATGCTTTATTTAAGGTAAAAAGAGATATTTGCTATTGACAAAAAGGAAAATAGGGAGTATAATGACAGGTTGACAATTGAGCAGGAATGTCGACCCGGTATTTCTCCCAAGCCAAGCAAAGAGGAGTCCGGATAAGCAGTAACGCATAAATAATGCGTAGCATCAGGACCATGGTCGCGATGCTTCTGCTCCTCGGCGCTTTTGGCGCCAAGGCAGCCGCAGCGGACGACAAAATGATCTCTGATACAAAAACAAACAAAACAGTTTTCTTAATAAATACGCTCATAAAACCCCAAGTTGCCTTGGCTCAGGAAGGTTTGATAACGGAAGAGCCGTCCCAGGAAGATGAACGCACCGAAGAGATTTTGAGGCGTTGGAAAAACAAGCAGCTTACCAAGTGGGAAAATCTCCCCAAGGAGGAATTTGTTATCAATGCATCCGCATACACCTCTGCCGCTGACGAATGTGGCAAGGGGGACGGCATAACCTCTAGCGGGCTTAAGGCTAAAACCAACCGTACGATCGCTTGTCCGGCAGAATTTCCATTCGGAACCAAGATAAGCATAGAAGGAATGGGGGTTTACAGCTGTGAGGATCGCGGTGGGGCCATCAAGGGAAACAAGATAGATATATATATGGAAACCAAGGGCGAGGCGTTTGCTTTCGGACGCAGAATGCTTAAAGCGCAAGTGGTTTTTTAAGACAAAAGGATATTTCGATAACCAAAGCGCCCTTTTGAAGGGCGCTTTGGTATTTTTTGGCTTGGTTGACGCTGGATGTGGATTTTGGTAAGCTTACATAAGTTTGGCGCATCGGTCCGATTTTTTGACCGAGGCTTGCCGAGAAAAATTAAAGGTCCGATGGCGGAGTGGGCTTAATGCGAGCAAGCGAGCATTGAGCGGGTTGCAAAAGGCAACCCAGGAATCCGACGCCATCACAGTTTTTTGACCGAGGCTTGCCGAGAAAAATTAAAGGTCCGATGGCGGAGTGGGCTTAATGCGAGCAAGCGAGCATTGAGCGGGTTGCAAAAGGCAACCCAGGAATCCGACGCCATCACAGTTTTTTGACCGAGGCTTGCCGAGAAAAATTAAAGGTCCGATGGCGGAGTGGTTACGCAACGGTCTGCAAAACCGTGTACACCGGTTCAATTCCGGTTCGGACCTCAAACAAAATGCTTTTCATGCCGCGGTGGTGGAACGGTATACACAGGAGACTTAAAATCTCCCGGGCGCAAGTCCTTGCGAGTTCGAGTCTCGCCCGCGGTACAAGGATATCCCGAAAGGGATTTTTTGTTAGGCGAGAGGAGAACGGGAAAGGGGTCGGGAAAACGGGAGTTTTCCCGTGGTGGAAGTCTTGAAACCGCAAGGTTTCAAAGAGCGGAGCGATGTGAGATGTCTCGCCCGCGGTACAAGGATATCCCGAAAGGGATTTTTTGTTAGGCGAGAGGAGAACGGGAAAGGGGGTGCTTGCCGATAGGCAGGGGTAGGCTTGCTTCGATCAGGATCGAGATGGGAGAAAGAGCATTTTCCCCGGAGGAGACTAGGGGTTAAAAGGGGTGTATTTTTTGCCCAAAAGGGCTATAATTAAAAAAAAGCTCTTTTCAAGTAACTTAAAATAAACATAGGCAAGGAGGTGCCTTATGAAAGCACAGGGACGCATCATGACCATCGGGGAAGCAAGTATTGGCGTTCAGGAGGCTTATCGCGCCGCCGGCAAGTCGCGTTGCTGCCAGTATCGCGCAGGAGCGGCTATCGTAAACGGCAAAGGGGAGGTTCTTGGGACAGGAAGCCGCTCGCTCAAAAGCGGTAACAACCTTACGCTTTGCACCGGCAACGTTTGCCTGTATGCCAGAAAAGACAGAAAATGCGGAACGTCCGATCCGATCAAGGAAGCGGTGGAAAGCGTTTTGCGCAAAGGGCTGGCTTTGGAAGGGGCGACACTTTTTTTGGCTGAATTTGATCCTCAGGAAAAAAGTGAAATAGGGAAGTTCAGTATTCCAAAGAGGGTCGCGTGCTGCTCCGGCTGCGGGGAGTTGATCGTGCGGCACAAATTGAAGATTGCTCTTTGGCAAAGGGAGCTGGAAGAAGTGCCGACGCTTGTTCTGTATGAATGGCGGGCTTTTCGGATGGATCCCCGTCTTCACGTGATGAACCTTATTTTGCCGCAAAGCGAGGTGACGCTAGTCGTGGGTAAGTGAAAAACTGAAAGTCGGAAAGAAAATCTTCCGGCTTTCTTTTTTTACTTGGATTTTTTTTGCAACTTATGCAAAAGGGCGGGTATTTTTTGAAAATCTGCCAATAATGTCTGACGCATTCCGCCGCTGTAAAGCGCTGCGGCAGGATGATAAAGGGCATAAAAAACGCGTTCTCCGATGCGGGGCAGAGTGCGACGAAAAGTTTTGCCGTGTGATTTTGATATTTTGGCTTCGGACAAAAAACGGTTAAGAGAGTGCCTGCCAAGGGTTACGATTATCCGGGGGTCGATGATTGCAATTTGTTTTTCAAGCCATGGCCAGCAGGCCGTAATTTCTGCTGGTTTGGGATCGCGGTTTTGGGGCGGACGGCATTTGACTATGTTGGCGATATATATGTCTTGACGGTTCAAATTTATAGAGGCGAGCATCTCATCCAGAAATTTGCCAGCGGCACCGACAAACGGTTCTCCCGATGCATCTTCTTTTTTGCCGGGAGCCTCGCCAATGAACATTATTTTAGCTTCTGGATTTCCGCTGCCTGGCACCACGCGCGAAGCGCCGCAGCGCAGGGCGCAGTTACTGCACATGCCCATGAGGGCGTTGAGTTGGTCGAGACGTTCTTTTTTGGTCATAGGATTGCAGCCATGTTTGGAAATAATTTTTTCCTTGCCTTTCGTTCGCTACGCTCACACGGAAGCCGTCAAAAATAATTTCCAAACATTTTATCCACACTTTATTTCAATTCATTGATTCGGATCAGGGAGAATTTTTCACTGAGGGAATCATAAACTGCGAATGTCGGAGGATAGTATTGGTTGGCAACATTGCCGGGGTTGAGTAGCTCACATTCCCGGATGTTGCCGGTAAAGCCGTTTTCGCCGCGAATTTTTTCGGTCCAGGGCTTATGTGTATGGCCGTAAAAAACGAAATCGAATTTTCCTTCTTCAGCCAGCTTGCGGGCATAATCCGGATAATGCACGAAGGCGATTTTTTTGTTGGCTATTTCCACTTCGCCGTGCCGGGAAAAGATGTTGATTGCCTTATATTTGCCGTCGGCAAAGGGATAGCCGGCGCTGTGCCCCTGGTCCATATTGCCAAAAGTCCAAAAGATGTCTCCAGAAAAATTTTCTTTGAGAAAATCAAGCGTTTCAATTTCCGCCAAGTCTCCGCAGTGAATCAGTTTTGCCACTTCATTTTCCCGGCACCAGTCCAAAACTTTTTTGAGGTTGGGAATGTTGTCGTGAGTATCGGAGATGATGGCGATAAGCATATGAATGAAAATATTTTGAACAAGTAAAAAATAAACAAAAAATACCAAGAAAAGAACGAAAGGTGATCAAGGAAGCTGAGTGCGGAATTCTTTTAGCAGAAAAAGGTCTTCTTTTACGAAATCATGTTCAGTTTCGAGAATCATCGGTACATCATTTTCCTTTGCAAAGCGCACAATGCTTTTGAAGGCGCTTTCCCCGATCAGCCCCTTGCCGATATGTGCGTGGCGGTCTTTCTTGGAGCCCATTTCCGTCAATGAGTCGTTGCAGTGGATCAGCTTGATTTTTTTTGAACCGAGCTCTTCTTCTATTTTTTGCAAAGTGTTTGCAAAATCGCGCCAATCGTAACCCGAGGCGAAAGAGTGCTGGGTATCCAGGCAAATGCCGGTTAATTTCGGATGGTTTACGCCGTCGAGGATTTGTTTTATTTGGGCAAAATTGGAGCCGATGATTTTGCCGCTGCCCGCGCTGTTTTCAATCAGCAGTTCGCAAGAGCCATGATAATTTTCCAAAGTTTTCTTGAGCATTTCCACGACTTTTCGGGAGGCTGTCTGTTCATCTAAAGATCCCGCGCTTCCTAGGTGCGTCATCACATATTTGGCGCCGAGAAGCGAAGCACGCTCCAATTCGTCGCGTACCACGCTGACGGAGCCGTAGCGAATGCGGTTATTTTCCGAGGCAAAATTGATGTAGTACGGCGTATGAACGACAACTTCCTTAATTTGAAATTTTAAATTCGAAATTTTAAATTCCTGACAGATTTCATCTGTCAGGATGGGAGCTTTGCCGCCCTGCGGCGAGCGGGTGAATATCTGCATCGCTTCGCATCCCAGATCGAAAGCTCTTTGGGGGGCCTTGTTTACTCCGCCGGCGATGGATACATGGCAGCCTATGAACATAAGAGTAAGAGTTGTTTTTTACAATAGAACTATACCAACAAAATGTTCTTTTGGGTATTTGGCGCGGGTTGCGGATTTTTCAATCCCTGATTTTTTGTCTTTTCAAAAATCGGGTTATTTGGAATTTATTCAAAATTCTAAATTCAGAATTTGGAATCCCTTCAAACTATCTCCCAACCGCTCTTTGTTTCAACAAGCCTTCCTTTCACTTCGAATCCGCTGGCGAGTTTGTGCCCTCCTCCCCCGAAAGCATGGGCTATTTCACTAACATCAACACCTTTGTAAGCTTCGCTGCGAAGACTCCCTTTGATTTTTCCGTCGGGTCGCTCACTGAGCACCAAGGCGAATTTGGTTCCAGGCACGGTATTGAGGGCGGAAGCAACATAGCTGATATCTTCTGTCGAGGCGCCGCATTCGGTGATGTCTTTTTCCGTGATGACGGTGGCTATCATGCCGTTTTGGTGGTTTATTTTAGCTTTTTCGAAGGCGCGTCCCCAAAGACGCAGGGTGGAAATCTTTTTGTTGGCAAAAGTGGCGCTTACTATCTTGGAAAGCATGGCTCCGCGTTTCAAGAGATCCGAGGCTATCTCCATTACGCGACCGGTGGTGTTGGCGTGTTGAAGGCTTCCGGTGTCCGACAGGATGCCGATAAGTAAAAAAGTGGCTATTTCTTTGGAAATGGGGTGATTTTTGGCCACGAGGTATTCATAAATTATCTCGCAAGCGGAAGAGCGCTGAGGATCAATGATGACCACGTCCGCTGGCAAGGTTATGTCTGGATGATGATCCACAATGACTGTCACACAGTCGGGATTAAGAAGGGTCAGTATTTTTTCAAATCCCCTTTCCACACTATCACAAGCGATGGCGGCATCATAAGAAGAAAGATCCAGTCCGGTCAGGGGAAGGAAGGAGCGCTCCGTAAGCGGAGCAAGAAAAGAGGGAAGGGGGTCGTTGCACGCGATAGTCGCTTTTTTTCCCAAAGAAGAAAAAAACGCGTCCAGTGCAAGAACAGCTCCCGAGGTGTCGCCATCCGGGCTGTTGTGGGCTACCAAAAGCACGCGCTGGGCGCGGCGAATAATATAATCTAGAGTGGAAAATTCTTTGGCTAATTGCATGGATAAAAAAATCTTAAATCTAAGAGATTTAAGAAGAGGGGTGTATCAAGCGAGGATGATCGCGGTGGGATTAAACGTGCTTTTCAGGAAAGGTCACGAAGAATCTTTTCGATATCGTCAGCTTCGGCTTCGGTCGTATCATGGACGAAGACCAGGCGAGGCAACCTCTTCATGGTAAGTGTCTGGCTGAGATGTTTTTGAAGGGCGCCGCGTTCATGCTCAAGAGTCTTTAGGGCGTAGGGCGCTTCGCTGGTAGGAAACACTCCGACAGACACTCGAGTATAGCGGAGGTCCGGCTCAGTGTCAACTTTGGAAATCACCACGAAAACTCCCGGCTTAAGGCTAAGCGTACGCACCAGTGCTTCTCCCAGGTGTTGCTTGAGGAGGGAATTTACTTTTTGCATTCTGGGAGTCATGTGGGTAGAAAACTATCAACTAATAATAAAGTTTGGTTATAAGGTGCGGCGCTTTTCTTCTTCAGAATAAAATACCAATGTATCACCTACCTTTATCTTGGGCTCTCCTTCAAAAGTCACCCCGCACTCGTTTCCTTTGCCAAGTTCGGAAACGTTTTGTTTGTTGTGTTGCAAATTGGCCAGACGTCCTGTACCGATCAATTCTCCGTCACGTCTTACTTCGATAGAAAGTCCCTTAATTATTTTTCCGTCGGTGATGCGTCCTCCCACAATCATGTCCCGTTTGCCGGTTTTGAAGATGGCCAGCACGCTCAACGAAGCATGGTCGGTCCGCACTATTTCCGGCGGGAGCAAGGAGGCGAGCTCGCGCTTTATGTCTTCGACTATTTCGTAAATGATACGCTGCGTTTTGATGGTGATATTGCTTGCTTCCGCCATACGCTTGGCTACGGTGGTCGGCTCTACGTTAAATCCATAAACAATTGCGCCGGAGGTGGCTGCCAGCTTTATATCGGATTCAGTGATGCTTCCTATGCCTGTGCCCACGTATTGTAAGGAAACCTCGTCGGATTGAATGGTGGATAAAATTTGTTCTATCGCCTCCAGGGATCCCTGCACGTCGGACTTGAGAATAACGTTGAGTTTCTTTACTTGCTCTTCATCCATGATACGTGTCAGTTTTTGGGCGGTTAGCTTGTCGCGCTTTTCCGCTCCCAGGGAGGCCATTTCGCGAGATTTAAGGCGTGCCAAAGTCTTGTCTCCAATTACTTGTAGCACATCATGGACACTGGGGACGCTGCCAAGCCCCATGATAGTTATAGGCATGGAGGGCGTAGCTAAGGGGATGTTGCGAAAAGCATAGTCTTCCAGCTTACGGATACGTCCATGTGCTGCGCCAGCTACTACGTCCTGCCCAACTTTAAAAAGCCCGGTTTTTACCAGGATGGTTGCCACGGGGCCTTTGTGCGGATCCAAGTGCGCTTCCAAAACCACACCCAGGCCGTCGCGCTTGTCATCTGCTTTAAAATCCTCCACCTCGGCCAAAAGCAAGATGCTGTCCAAGAGATCGTCGATCCCGATATTTTGTTTGGCACTAACTTCGGCACTCATAGTATTTCCACCCCATTGCTCCAAAAGAATTCCATTGTCGGCAAGCTCTTGTTTGACGCGCATGATATTGGCTTCCGGCTTGTCTATCTTGTTGATTGCCACCACGGTAGGGATGTTTTTTTCTTTCAGATATTCAATAACTTCTTTGGTCTGGGGACGCACTCCGTCATCGGCGGCCACGACCAAGACGGCTATGTCGGCGATGGAAACTCCGCGCTCACGCATGGCGCTAAAAGCTTCATGTCCGGGAGTGTCGATGAAGGTGATGAGTTTTCCTTTCTTTTTGACTTGGTAAGCGCTGATATGCTGGGTTATGCCTCCCGCTTCCTTGGCGGCGACAGATGCTTTGCGGATCGTGTCCAAAAGAGTGGTTTTGCCATGGTCCACATGGCCCAAAATTGTTACAACCGGAGGACGTTCACGCAAATTCTTGCCGGAGTCCTTTTCTGCCCGGCAAATATCTAAAAGTTTTTCGATCGTGACGGTTTCATTGTCAGCAACCTCCAAATCAGGCTCCGTTTCAAATCCCAAGTCCTGGGCGATAATGCTGGCCGTATCAAAATCCACCTCTTCATTGATGGTGGCAAGGATTTTGTTGCGCATTAATTCGGTGATGATGCGGGCGACGGGTAGGCCTAATATTTCGGCTAGGCGCTTGACTGTCAGCGTGCGCGGGATTTTGACTCGGGGATTTTCTGGATTTGTCATGGAAGTATGAGTAAATGATTGAAGTTTATAGTTATGGAACTAAATTTTGCCGGTAGGTTTGACAACTGCTGCCAGGCGCAGGGCTTCGCGCTCTTCGTCTGTGAGGGTGTATTGAGGTGATTCTCCTTTGGAAATTGGTTTGGCGTAAACGCGTGTGCCTTCGCGAGTATGGAGAGAGGAAACAACCACGCCGTCGTGCCGTCCATCCAAGAGTGCTAAAGCAAAACTTTGGTCTCCGCCGATATCCTTGAAGGGATTGAAGCGCACCACGCCAACCTTGTGTATTCCGCGTTTAGCGAGGCCGTGAATTTTGTTGGAAATCTCAAAAAGATCTTGAATTTCTTTGTCGATATGGCGCAGTTGCTCACTGTGCCCCAAAATAACCGCCTCCAGGGTCTTGGCTTCGGTTCCGCTTAAAAAAACGGCCATTTTTGCCGAAAGTTTGCTCAGGCGTGAAGCGGAAACGGCGGCCCAAATAAGCGCCAAAGCAGCTATGAATGCGGAAATCCCAGCTAGCAGGAGCGAAATATCCAGTTTCATGGACTTGGTTCAAATGCAGCTTATACCTCAGTATAAAATAAATTTACGGGTATGTAAAGGATTTTTTGAGAACATCCTTGGTATCAAAAAAGAGAACAAATTGTAAGGAAAAAGGTTTTGGGGCAGTGGGGACGGTTAAAAAGGTAAAGCAAGAAGCCTTCTTGTCGGACGGGAAGGTTCCTGTGTTGGCGGAGAGGGGGAGATTCGAACTCCCGATACCGTTGCCGGTATGCCGCTTTTCGAGAGCGGTACTTTCAACCACTCAGTCACCTCTCCATCATTAAAACATTACCAGCATATCTGCAATGCGTGGGAAAATCAACCCTTGGGAAATGGAGGCGGCGTGTTTTGGCAAAAGCGCTTCTTTGGTGTAAAATGACAAATGTAACATAGCCAAAAAACAAACATGGAAGGATCTGCTTTTTCCGGAGCGAAATTTCTCGATCCGGCGATGATTATCAGGCAGCTGGGCATAACGGTAGGGAGTAAAATAGCGGATTTCGGATGTGGCAGCGGTTATTTTTCCTTACCCTTGGCGCATTCTGTCGGTGGGGATGGCTTGGTGACGGCTGTAGACATATTGCCGCAAGCCTTGGAGACGGTGGAAAGCAAAGCCCGTTTTGAGGGATTATCCAATCTGGAGACGAGAAGGGCAAATTTGGAAGGAGAGAAAGGGTCCGGCCTGGAAGAGGGCAAATATGACTGGGTCATTCTTAAGGACATGCTTTTCCAAAATACGGACAAAGTGCGCATTCTTTCAGAGGCCAACAGGGTGCTTAAGATGGGAGGGAGCATGCTCGTAGTGGAATGGACGGATCCAGTAGGTGGCATAGGCCCGGAAGCCAGCATGCGTATCAAAAAAGAAGATTTAAAGGAGATGCTTTCTTCGTCTGGTTTTCCGGTTCAGCGCGAGATAGAGGCCGGAAAGTTCCATTACGCTTTTGTCGCGCAAAAGCAATAGGAAAAAATATGAAAACAAAAAAAAGCTTCAGAATAAGAAACATATCTTTGCTCATGCTGATCGGTATGGGAGCGTTGCTTATGGGCGGATGCACGCAGCAATCCCAGGGATATAAGGTAGATCTGGAAGTTTGGGGCCTTTTTGACGAATCTGCCGATTATGCGGAAATTATAAATCAATACCGCAAGATCAATCCTTATGTAGGGGATATCAAATATCGCAAATTCACCCCGGAAACTTACAGCAGGGATCTTTTGGAAGCTTTGGCTTCCGGGAAGGGCCCGGACATTTTCCTTGTGCACAACAGCTGGGTCCCATCCTATTTGGATCGCATAGAGCCTGCGCCCAAGCCCATAATGAGTCAGCAGGAAGTAGAAGCAACTTTTGCGGACGTGGTGGGGCAGGATTTCGTGTATGATGGGTTGGTTTATGGCTTGCCTCTCAGTGTTGATTCTTTGGCTCTTTATTATAATAAAGATCTTTTTAACGCTGCAGGCATAACTCAGCCACCAAAAACCTGGGCGGAATTAGAAGAGGTGGCGCGCAAACTGACCGTATTGGATGCAAACGGTACCATTGCGCAATCTGGAGTTGCTTTGGGTACAGCGACCAATGTCAATCGGGCAGTGGACGTTTTGGGTATGATTATGATGCAACTCGGAGTTGATTTTCCCAAGAATTCGCAGAGTGTGGCACGCTTTGAGCAAGGTGTGATAGGCGAAGGAGGGCAAACGGTTCTTTCGGGCGAACAGGCACTGGGATATTATGCGCAATTTGCCAGATTGAGCGGTCCCTTGTACACCTGGAATGCCCGGATGCACAATTCCCTGGAGGCTTTTGAAGGAGGAAGGCTGGGGATGATGTTTAATTATTCGTATCAGGCCACAGCGCTCAAAAGCAAAAACCCCAAGCTTTCTTTTGGTGTCGCGCAGGTACCTCAAGCAAAAGCAGAAAAGCCTATAAACTATGCTAATTATTGGGGATATGCAGTTTCCAAGTTTAAGGCAGCGCCGGTCAGTGCCACCGGGACGCAGATTCAGCAAGTGCCAAATGAGATAAGAATGCATGAAGCTTGGCAATTTTTGAGATTTATTGCAGCTAAAAACGACGGAACTGTTCGCTTGTACAATGCTGCGACCAAAGCCAGCAAGGATTTTCCGCTACAATATGATCCAGCGCTGGAATATCTCAAGCGTACCAATAAGCCGGCTGCCAGGCGTGATATTATAGAATTGCAAAAGACGGATGGTTCCCTGGGTGCTTTTGCTTACGGCAATTTGATCGCTCGTTCCTGGTATCGCAAGGACCCCGCTTTGGCGGAGAGTGTTTTTGCGGAGGCGATCGAAAGTGTCAGCAGCGGACAGGCGACAGTGCAGCAAGCTTTGAAACTCATGTCCAACAGGCTTAATTTTTCGCAGAAATAGAGTTTTATGGGAAAAAAAATGCGGCAAAAAATCATGTATGCAGCAGCCTCGGCGCTTATTTTGATAGCTCCGTTCTTTACAGCCAATGCCGCCCTTGTTCCTTGTGGGGGCACCGGCCAAAGCAGATGCACCCTTTGCCATCTGATCATCGGCATCCACGGGGTGATCAAATATGGCTATAGGATAGCTTTGACCATAGCAATCGCCATGATTACCCTGGGTGGCATCATGTACATCCTTTCCCGGGGAGATAGCGGAGCCGTAGCCAAAGCCAAGGCGGTGATCTATAACGCCCTGATTGGCACGATAATCATCTTTGGCGCCTGGATCATGGTCAACACCACCATGCTCTTGCTCAGTGCCAAGTCCAACTTGGGGGTGCAAAAAGCTACCAGTTGGGATACGTTCAAGTGCGCACCGTAACTTTGAATAAAAAATAATGAAGAGAATACTTTTTTACGCAGGATTTATTATTAGCGCCGCTTTGGTTTCTTGCATAGGAGCTGCTTCAGAGGCGAAGGCGGATGCATGCAGTGATGCTCATCCGGGGTTCGTATGTAAAGATGCGGCCTTGGTTCAAGAAAGCAGCTCTTGTTATGCGAATATATGCGCAAACGGAAGGGATGGGCTTTGCTGCCCAGCGAGTGTTTCCACGGGAAAAACCGGGACGCAGGGAGGATCTTCGGCGGCTTGCGGTCCGGGTGAGATCTGCTTTGGTAATCCAATTAAGGTCAGCAGCGTGGAAGGATTACTAGGCAATTTCCTGGGAGTATTGCAGCGGATCATTGTGGTCATTTCTATTATTTTTATCGTCATAGGGGCGCTCATGTACATGACTTCTATGGGGGATACCGCCCAAATAGGCAAAGGCAAAAACGCTATTACGGCGGCTATTGTTGGTTTGGCGATCGCCTTGGCCGCTCCTTCTTTCCTTAAAGAGGTGCTGTTGATTATTGGACAAGATCCGGGGCAAGTAGGCGGATCTTTGTCTTTAAGTCAGATAGCTCTCAGAGTCCTTAACTTCCTTTTGTCCATTTCGGGCGTGATAGCCATGATTATGATGGTGGTGGGTGCAATCATGTATCTGACGGCTGCAGGAGATACCAAGGACATAGATAAGGGAAAAGCGATTTTCAAATGGTCGGTGATCGGGGTGATAGTGGCGCTGTCCGCGCTTATCATTGTGCGCCAAGTAGCCGCATTGCTTGCGGCATAACCGTGTTATACTGCAGAAAGTATGCTTATAAACGTACCGCAATACATAGACGTAGAGGACAAGGTCGCCGGTCCCCTTACCGCCAAACAGCTCGGATGGCTTATAGCGATGGGGGTCGTGCTTTTTATCTTGTGGGGGATGTTGCCTCGGGCCGGTTTTTTCATGGCGGGGATACCGGTAGCGTTGTTTTTTGTGGCGCTGGCTTTTTATAAGCCATACGGACAGCCGCTCGGAGGGTTCATAGTTCACGGAGTGCTGTATTTTTTCAAACCCAAGGTGTATGTGTGGCGACGCACTCCGCAACCTCTTCCGGCAGTTGTCCAAAAGCACAAGACAAGCGAAGCGCGAGTTCAAAATAAGACACTCACGCAAGATCAATTGAAAGCCTTGGCGGAACTCATAGACAGCCGCGGCACACAAGCTAGTGCTTCGCTGGAGGGTGTGCTGAAAAAAGACAGTGTGAGCAAGAAATAAAAAAAGAAAAAAGGCGCTTTGTGCCGCAAGGCGGCACGGAGTCCTTGGTATATAAAAATGGAATCATTGCATTCTCAGGAGCTTTCCGGACAGAGCGGCGGCGCAAGTACGCAGCGGTATGTAGACGTGGAAGAGGTTCGCGACGGGGTCATGGTGCTTAAAAACGGCTCGCTTAGGGCGGTGCTGCTGGTGTCTTCCGTGAATTTCGATCTCAAATCGAGCGAAGAACAGGATTTGATCATTTCGCAATACCAGAATTTTCTTAACTCTCTGGATTTCCCCATCCAAATAGTGGTCAGTTCGCGCAAGCTCAACATCACGCCTTATTTGGAATATCTTAAAAAGCAGGAATCCAAGATCGCCAACGAGCTTTTGCGCTTCCAGTTGAGCGAATACCAGCTTTTCATTAAGAATCTGGCGGAAGTATCCAATATCATGAGAAAATTCTTTTACATAGTGGTTCCCTTCTATCCGGCAGAAAACGTAAAAGCGGGACTTTTGGACAAGCTGTTTATAGGCAAGACTCCGGGGCAGTCGCAAGCGCGCAGGCGCGAACTTTTTGAAACGTATAAGCACCAGTTGGCTCAGCGGGTAGATCAGGTGAGTGCCGCTTTGGCTCCGACCGGAGTGAGACTGACCCAGCTCAATACGGAAGAACTCATAGAGCTCATGTATAACTCCTATAATCCCACAACTCACAGCACTACAATAATCAAAGACGTGGATAAAGTGGAGTTGCGCTAAAATAAAGATATGCTATTTGGAAATAAAAAAAACAAAGACCAACAAGCCGCGCAACCGGAAGCTCCGGGAAGCGAGGCGCTCTATCAGCAGGGAGTGGCAACTATCAAGGATTTGATTGCGCCGTCCGCGATGAAATTCGGCTCCAATCATTTGCAAGTCGGGGAAACTTTTGCGCGCAGCGCCTTTGTGGTCGCCTATCCCAGGTACCTGCATTCCAACTGGTTTTCACCCATTATCAACATAGATTTTCCCATGGATGTGGCCATGTTTGTGCATCCGGTGGATACGGTGGATATTTTGCGCACACTGCGCAAAACTTCTACGCAAGTGCAATCGCAAATAGGCATGGAAGCGGAAGCTGGCAAAATCCGTGATCCAATCTTGGAAACGGCCATTCAGGACATTGAAGAACTGCGCGACCGCCTGCAGCAAGGCACGGAAAAGTTTTTCCGTTTCGGCCTTTACCTTACGCTCTATGGCAAGGATTTAGAGGAAGTGGAAAAAAATTATCGGGAGGTGGAGGCTATTTTGGAGGCGCAACTGGTTTACATGAAACCAGCGGTGCTTAAAGTTGAGCAAGGGTTTTCTTCTACACTTCCTTTGGGCAATGACGAATTGGATGTGGCCAATAACCTAAACACCTCACCTCTTTCAACCACCTTTCCCTTCGTTTCGGCGGACCTTTCTTCAAACGAAGGAATTCTTTACGGAATAAACCGGCACAACAACAGCCTGATCCTCTTTGACCGTTTCAAGATGGAAAATGCAAACATGGTGGTGTTTGCCAAATCCGGAGGAGGAAAGAGTTATGCCGTAAAGCTGGAAATATTCCGCTCCATGATGGTAGGAACCAGCGTGGTGGTGATTGATCCGGAAAACGAATATAAATATCTTTGTGAAACGGTAGGCGGAACATTCATCAAGCTTTCGCTCAACTCCAATTTCCACTTGAACCCGTTCGATTTGCCGCAGGTGGGAGAAGATGAGGATCCGGAAGACATCCTCAGATCAAACATCGCCAATCTTATCGGTCTTTTGCATATCATGCTTGGTTCGGTCACGCCGGAAGAAGATTCTATTTTGGACGTGGCGATTCGCGAAACATATGCGATGCGCGATATTACCCCGCAGAGTAATTTCAAGAGTTTTACGGCCACTTCTTTCCCAACGATGAGCGATCTTTATGAGGTGGTGCGCAATATGGAAGGCGGAGATTCGCTCGCCCGAAGACTTGAAAAATATACCGAAGGAATATTTGCCGGGGTGCTCAATCATCATACGAACGTGGAAATAAACAATCAGTTGGTGGTGTTCAATATTCGCGATCTGGAAGAGCAGCTTCGTCCCATAGCCATGTATATCATTTTGCAGTTCATTTGGAACGAGATGCGTTCCAAGATGCGTAAGCGCATGGTGGTGGTGGATGAGTCTTGGGTGATGATGCAAAACGAGGATGCGGCTTCCTTTTTGTTCGGCATAGCTAAGCGTTGCCGCAAATATTACACGGGATTGACCACCATCACGCAGGATATCGCGGATTTTATGGCTTCGCGCTACGGCAAACCTATCGTGACGAACAGCTCGTTGCAGCTACTTTTGCGCCAATCTCCGGCGGCGATCGATACTTTGGCCGAAACATTTTACCTGACCGACCAGGAAAAATTTCTGCTCTTGGAAAGTAACGTGGGAGAGGGCATTCTTTTTGCGGGAGCCAAACATGTGGCAATCAAGATCATTGCTTCCTATACGGAAGATCAGATAATTACTTCCGATCCCCGGCAGCTTTTGGAAATAGAACAGGCAAAGAAAGATTTTGAGGAAGAAAACGCCCAGTAGGAGCAGTCGAAAGTCATAAGAAATAAGGCGGCGATATGGAGCAGGCGATGAAGGCGGCGCCGGATTTGGAAAAGGAAGAGCGCGAAAGGCACCGGGCTGCTATTTTGGAGCAGGTCAGGCATTTGGCCATGGCCGGAAAGTCCGCAGTCATTTCTGGGGAAAAATCCGCCGAAGAAGATGCCAAAGCAGGATTGGATTTGGGTAAGGATTGGCCATTCGTGCCAGCTTTAATGGCGGCCGTGCTCAAGGATTTATTCGACTTGATAATTATCGCGGCTAAAGGAGCGACAACCGCAGCTGCGGTTGCCACTTTTGGAATTACAAGCGGGTTGGTTGCCGCCGTAATCGCGTTTGGCTGGATCATAAGCATTTTGGCCGGGATATTTATAGCCATGATGCTTTTCCTGCAAGGCGCCGGAGAAAAAAGCAAGCTAGCCAAGAGCATGATAAAAAGGCTTGGCGTGCTGGGCGCGGGCGTCTTCGCGGAAACTTTTTTTGAAGGCTTGAATGTTTTTCCCATCGAAACACTGACGGTGCTTGTCATTGTGGGAATGACCATAGCGGAAAGGAAAAATATAAAGCCTTTGGCGGCGCTTAAAAATTCGTCACTTTTCCGTTAAGCAAGCAACTCGTGCATGACTTAGTGGTAATTATAAACAAGCTGCCCGCGCGGCGATTGGGCAACAAAAAGAAAAAATATGTCAGCAAAAGTCATTTCGGCAGCAGCAGTGGGACTTGCCGGCGAGCTAGTGGAAGTGGAAGTGGATGTTTTGGGTAGCGGACTCCATGCCTTTACGATCGTGGGGCTGGCGGATACGGCCGTCAAAGAGTCGCGCGACCGGGTGTCCAGTGCGCTTAAAAACAGCGGATTCAAACCCCCGCACCAATGCGGGCGCATCACGGTTAATTTAGCTCCGGCGGATTTGCCCAAGGCGAGCACGCTTTATGATGTGCCGGTGGCATTGGGATTGCTTTTAGCAACCAAGCAACTTTCTTTCGATATCCGCGACAAGCTGATGGTGGGCGAACTTTCTTTGGACGGCAGAATCCGTCCGGTACACGGAGTGTTGCCCTTGGCGTTGTTGGCCAAAGAAAGAGGCATAAAGGAAATATATGTGCCCAAGGAAAATGAGCGTGAAGCGAGCGTGGTGGATGGCTTGGCTGTTATTGCCGTAGGAAGTCTTGAGCAACTGGTCGAGCATTTGAATGGAAGGATGGCGCTGGAACCGACAGAGCCTTTGGTGAAGGAAGAATTTTTCGGGCAGGATAGTTACGAGGTGGACATGTGCCATATTAAAGGACAAGAGAATGCCAAGAGGGCTTTGGAGATAGCGGCAGCGGGGGCGCACAATGTTTTGCTTAGCGGTCCGCCTGGATCTGGCAAAACGCTTTTGGCGCGCGCCATGCTGTCTATTTTGCCCAGATTAACTTTGGCGGAAGCTTTGGAGATAACCAAGATATTTTCAGTGGCCGGCAAATTGGGGCGCGGCGAGTCCCTTTTGCGTAGTCGTCCTTATCGTGCGCCGCACCATAGCGCCAGCGGCGTTTCTCTGGTAGGCGGAGGAACGTTGCCTCGTCCAGGAGAAATAAGCTTGGCACACCGCGGCGTATTATTTTTGGACGAGTTCGGGGAGTTTTCCAAGCAGGTGCTGGAGAATTTGCGTCAGCCACTTGAGGATGGTATGATTACCATCTCTAGAGCCAAGGGGACACTGGAATTTCCCGCCAGATTTACGTTGGTGGCTGCAATGAATCCTTGCCCCTGCGGTAATGCGACTGATCCGGAGAGGATGTGTGTATGCAGCGGTGCGCAGCTGCTTAAATACAAGCAGAAGATATCCGGGCCGATCATGGACCGCATAGATCTGCATGTGGAGGTGCCCCGCCTTAAATTTGAAAAACTCAGCGACGACGCGCAAGGAGAAATGAGCGAGTCTATCCGTGAAAGAGTGGAAAGGGCGCGCGGTATGCAAAAAGAGCGGCTTAAGGGAACAAGCCTGATTACTAATAGCGAGATGGGCGCTAAACATATAAAGCAGCTTTGCAGCCTGGATGGGGAAAGTAGCGGGATTTTGGCGCGAGCCGTTGATTCGCTTAGGCTAAGTGCTCGCTCCTACCACAGAACTATCAAAATCGCGCGTACCATCGCCGATTTGGCTGGAAGTGAAAAAATACAGGCGGCACATGTGGCAGAAGCGCTGCAATACCGCTTCAAAACTGAAGGGAGCTGAATTTATGCGTAAAAAAGTGCTTTATAGCGGCATATTGGCGTTAGGCTTGTCGGCAAGTTATTTGGCCGCAGGCGCATGGGGAGTTCAGGATTTGCGGCCAGAAGCCGCTTTTTCGCAGTCCGCAAAGAAAATAACGGTAAATGATGATGGGCTGGAAATGCCGCTATCAGTGCAAGCTGCCACCGTGGGAGAAGCGCTAAAAGAGGTCGGCGTGAAACTGGAAAGCAACGATCGAATTATTCCCGCTGAAGAAACGCCCCTTCACGGCGGAGCCAAGATATGGCTTATGCGGGCCAAGAAGTTAAAAATAAAAGCAGACGGCAAAGAAATAGAAACTTTAACTTATACGCGTACGGTAGAGCAGGCCCTGTGGGAAAAAAAGGAAGTGGCACTCGGGGAGGATGACTTGGTTAAGCCGGAAAGGACCGAACTTTTAAACGGAACAGCTACGATTTCGGTTATCCGTGTTCAGGTGCAAGAAGAAATAGGCAAAGAGGATATTCCATTCAAGACGGTAACCAAAGAAGATGACAAAGTGAGTTGGCGCGAAAAGAAAATAACTCAAAAAGGGGAAAAAGGAGTGCGCGAAGTGAAGAGTAAGGTGGTTTATCATGATGGCAAGGAGGTTTCGCGCAAGATTCTTTCCAAGCAAGTAACGAAAGAGCCGGTGGAGGAGATAGTGGTCCAGGGCACTTACGTAAAAGTCGGCAAAGCGCATCGCGGTCAAGCTAGCTGGTATGCGCACACCGGAACGATGGCCGCAGCCAATCCGTGGCTGCCGATGGGGAGTTACGTGAAAGTTACGAACTTGGATAACGGCAAATCGGTCATTGTGAAAATAAACGACCGCGGCCCCTTTGGTCCGGGCAGGATTATTGACCTGGATAAGGTGGCTTTTCAAAAAATCGCTTCTTTGGGGCAAGGCGTTGCTAACGTGAAAATGGAAGAAATAGCTAACTAGCTTTTGTAAATAAAGTATCTTTTGAAAAAAATGGAAGTAAAGGCAAAGAAAAGCTTGGGACAAAATTGGCTCAAAGACGAGGAGGTTTTGCAGCGCATCATCCAGGACGCTTCCTTGTCCGGGGAGGACGTGGTTTTAGAAATAGGTCCCGGGCAAGGAGCGCTTACCGAAAAACTGGCGGCTGCTTGCAAAAAGGTTGTGGCAATCGAATTGGATGACCGACTGGTGCCAATTTTGGAAAATAAATTTTCGCAAAACAGCAGAGTGGAAATAATTCACGGGGATATTTTGCGCATAAATCTGCCGGAATTAATCGCTAAACAGGGAATGAGGGGGAGGGGGTACAAAGTGGTAGCCAATATTCCTTATTACATAACCGCCCCAATCATTCGCTTGTTATTAGAAACAACCTATCCTCCGAAAGAGATTTATTTGTTGGTGCAAAAGGAGGTGGCTGAGCGTATCGTGGCCAGCCCCGGAGCGATGAGTGTTTTGGCGGTAAGTGTGCAATATTATGCAGACGCTAGATATCTGTTCACGGTCTGCAAGGAGAGTTTTTATCCTGTGCCTAAGGTGGAGAGCGCTGTCGTGAAGATAGTCCTCAATGATCAAGAAGAATCTGTCAACGCAGACGGCGCAAAGAGATTCTTCAAAGTGGTCCGAGCCGGTTTTTCGGCAAAAAGAAAGACTTTGGCAAACAATCTTGCGGCAAGCTTGCAGCTGGATAAAAAAAGCATCGAAGATGGCTTGGCGGAGATGGGATTTTCTAAAGCAGTTCGCGCGCAGGAGCTTTCGGTTCAGGATTGGAAAAAGCTTGCAAAAAAATTATAATCGCTCGCCAAAGGAGTTTTTGAAAAAGTGTGTCGCAATCCCCCGGTTACCCGACAAAACCAGCTTTATTTTTTTATAACATTTTCTTGCATATGCGATTTTTTGTTATAAAATAAAAAAAGAGCGTGCGGAGGTGATTTAAGAGTAAAGACATGTCCCAAAAAGAAAAAACAGATAAAAAGAAAAACAAGGGAGGAATTGATGGGAAGAATACGGAAATAATCAAAGATTTTCTTTATTCGGATGGTGCTAAGGCTACGGCGACGAAATTTTTACTCATGGCTGCTGCCTTGGGAGGAATTGTTTTTGTGGGTGCGGTCGCGCCTGGCATATTGGCCGCTACCAAGGGTTTTGTTCGGGCGAAAAAATATCCCCCAAAGCAACTCAGAGATACATTTAACGTACTTAAGCGGCGTAAATTGGTGGAAATATTGGAAGAAAACAACGGCAAAATTAAAGTAAGGCTTACCAATAAGGGATGCAAGCGTATAAAGGAGTTTTGTTTTGAGGAACTCAGGATACGGAAAGCCAAAAAGTGGGATAAAAAATGGAGAGTGCTGATTTACGATATTCCTACAAAACCAAAAACATACAACAAAGCCAGAGAAGCTCTGCGTATAAAGATACGCGAGCTGGGTTTTAAAAAGATGCAGAAAAGCGTGTGGGTTTGTCCGTATGAATGTGAAGATGAATTATTGTTTTTGGCAGAAAATTATAAAGTTGCCAAATTTATCGAAATATTGACGGTGAGCAAAGTGTTGCATGAACAGGCATTGAAAAAGAAATTTCATCTGTCGTAACTTTTCTCGGCGAACAGTTATTCTGCTCAGTATTTTTTTAATTTTCAAAAATTTTTTATAACATTTTCTTGCATATGCGGGTTTTTGTTATAAAATAAAAAAGGGAGGAGGGATGGTGAAGGGATGGGTAAGGGGATGGTGAAGGGATGGGTGAAAGGAGCGGATAAGTCGGGGAATGAAGAGAGGAGAAGAGAAGAGAAAAGAGGAGAGGAAAAGAGAAAAAAAGAAGAAGAGGGGAGAAAAGAAGAGAGAGGAGAGGAGGGGAGGCGATTAGCACCAGGCCTTTATTTTCTTGCAGGATTTGGCGGGCGGGCACGTTTTTTAGGGGCGCAACAAGAGGGACGAACGCAAAATAAAGAGGACGCATACCTCCAGGCAAAAAGTAGTTGAAAGAAAAAAACAGTGAATATAAAAGGCTTTTTTGCGGTGTGTTACAATGGGACGATAACGCTTCAAAAAGAAACAAATGGAGGATATTTTAAAAGGGCTCAATGACCGGCAAAGGGAAGCGGTAATCACGACAGAGGGTCCGCTTTTGATCATCGCTGGCGCGGGAAGCGGCAAGACCAAGACGCTCACGCACCGGGTCGCTTATCTGATTCGTGAGCGCAAAGTAGCCCCGAGTGCTATTTTGGCAGTTACCTTTACCAATAAGGCGGCCGGGGAAATGCGCGAAAGAATAGCCAGTGCCCTGGGGGTGGACGGTTCGCGGCGCTTCAGCGCTTACTTGCCGCTCATTGGCACTTTTCATGCGGTGTGCGTGCAGATGCTGCGCAGCGATATCGGGGTGCTTGGATATGAGAAAAACTTTTCCATTCTGGATGACCAGGATCAGCAATCCTTGGTTCGTCGGGTGGTTAAAAAGCTGGAGTTGGATGAGGACCGGTTCAGTGCGCGCACGTTTGTCGGCATCATCAGCCAAGCCAAGGCGGATATGATAGACAGTCAGCGCTTTCAAGCCGAGGCCGCGAGTTATTATGAAGAGATGGCTGCCAAGGTGTATGCCCTTTATGAACAAGAAAAAGCCGCGCTCAGCGCCCTGGATTTCGACGACATTATTTCTTTGACGGTGAAGATGCTCCAGAGCGCGCCGGATATTTTGGAAAAATACCGCCGCAGATGGCGCTATATCATGGTGGATGAATACCAAGATACCAATAAGCCGCAGTACATGCTGATTGAGCTTTTGGCCAAGGGACATCGCAACCTGTGCGTGGTCGGAGACGACTGGCAAAGCATCTATAAATTTCGCGGAGCGGATATTCGCAACATCTTGAATTTTGAACGCGATTATCCGGAAGCCAAGGTTATTCATCTGGAGCAAAACTATCGCTCCACCCAGGCCATATTGGATGCGGCATATGCGGTGATTAGCAAAAATATCAACCGCAAAGATAAGAAGCTGTGGACGGACAAAGGGCAAGGAAGTCGGATAACTTCGTACGAAGCCCAAGATGAGCGTGATGAGGCGGACTTCGTGGCACGCCAAGTGCGTGAAGAGGGTCGGAAGTTTTCCGATTACGTGGTGCTGTACCGCACCAATGCGCAGTCGCGCGCCATGGAAGAATCTTTTTTGCGTTTTGACATTCCGTACCGCATAATCGGCGGAACCAAGTTTTATCAGCGCAAAGAAGTGAAAGACATCGTGGCGTATCTCAAACTCATCGCCAACCATGCGGACGAACTGTCTTTGGAAAGAGCCATAAACGAACCCAGGCGAGCCATAGGGGAGGTTACCTTGAAAAAATGGACAGCGGCCGCACGGGAAATGGAGCTTGATCCAATCGAAGCAGGTTTTAAAAGGTTGAATCTTCACGGGGAAGGATTGGCCCCTTCCAAACTGGATGCAATCGTGAAGTTTTGCGAGTTCATCAAAAGGATGAAAGAGATTCAGCCCAGAGTGGCGTTGACGGATTTTGTGGAGAAAGTTTTGCATGAGAGCGGCTACGAAAACATGCTCTTGAAAGAAGGTCCTGAAGGGGAGGTGCGGCTGGAAAATGTGCGCGAACTTATTTCGGTGGCGAAAAAGTATGACAGCAGCGAGGCGCGCGAAGAACACGAAGACGTGCTGGCGGCTTTTTTGGAAGAGGTGGCGCTGGCTTCGGATGTGGATAATGTGGACCAAGGAAGTGAAGCGGTGCATTTGATGACCATGCACAGCGCCAAGGGTCTGGAATTTCCGATCGTGTTCATTGCCGGCTTGGAAGAAGGAGTGCTTCCCCATTCGCGCAGCCTGCTTTCGTATGAGGAAATGGAGGAAGAAAGACGGCTGATGTATGTGGGGCTGACCCGCGCCAAAGAAAAACTCTTCCTTTTGTTCACGCGGAGCCGTATGCTGTTTGGTTCCACGCACATGAACGCTCCTTCGCGCTTTTTGGACGACATTCCGGAAGAATTGCTGGTCCACTCTTCACATCGCGAGGCCGAACAGAAAAAGTTCGAAGAAAAATTAAACTTGAACGGAAAAAGAAAGGCTTTGCAGGCAACGCTCGGGGCTGCAAATTTCAAGGGAGGAGAAAAGGTGCGGCACGCCGAATTCGGAGAGGGGGTGGTGGTTTCGGCGGTGGAAGATACGCTGGTGGTGGCTTTCAAGAAAACGGGAATAAAAAGGCTTTCGGTTGAGTTTGCCAAGTTGAAGAAGCTCAACTAGCGATTTTTTCTAGGGGGAAGGAAGCTTGCAAGTCACTTTTTTTTACTGTGGAATTTTTTGTGGATGTCTTTGAGATGTTTGTCCGTGACGTGGGTGTAAACTTGAGTGGTGGTGATGGAGGAATGGCCGAGCATGGCCTGTACCGAACGGATATCCGCGCCGTTACTCAGAAGGTCAGTGGCAAAGCTGTGGCGCAAAGTGTGGGGGTGCACTTCCTTGACGAGGCCGGCTTTAGCGGCGTGAAATTTGACTATTCTTTGGACGGAACGAGGGGTAAGGCGCAGCGACGAAGTAGTGCGAGCGGTTTTGGGCGAGCGCGGGATGCGCACGAACAGCGCTTCATCTATGTCCGTTCTTTTTTCCAAATAGCGCGCAAGGGCTGTTTTGGCGCTGTCGGAAATGAATACGACGCGCACCTTCCCTCCTTTGCCACGCACGCTAAATTCCTGGCGAGAAAGGTTGATTTGTTCGCGATTGAGCGAGGTCAATTCGCTTACGCGGAGTCCGGCGCTAAACAGCAGCTCCAAAATGGCCCGGTCGCGCATTCCGCGCAGATCGCTTAAGTCCGCGCTTCGGAGAAGCCTTTCCAGTTCTTCGGGCAAAAGGAATTCTATTTCGGAGGAAGGATTTTTGCCAATATCTATTTTTTCGGCACTCAGTGCGGCGATATCGCGTTTGGCCAGGTATTTAAGGAAATTGCGCAAAGCGATCATGTGGTAATTTTGGGTCGCGCGGCTTAAGGGGCGGCTTTTCTCGTCTTGGTGCCGGTTTAAAGCCAGACGGTAAGTACGGACGGTTTCGGCCGTTATGTCCGAGCTTTTTTTGGTGCCAGACCATTTTAAAAAACGCAAAAGGTAATGCCGATAGTTCTCTACCGTCTTTAAGGAGCGTCCTCGCTCCAGCTCCAGGTATTCCAAATAATCGCCCAAAAGTTTGCGGATATCCATGGTTGAATTTTAGCATAAATTTAGCAGGCTTGGTCCTCCCAAAAGGCTTGCTGTGGATAAAAAAACCTTTTTAAAAGCAAAAAAACAGCAAAAATGGTATAATTTGGATTGACAAAAGAGCCTCGAGGGGTATACTTAGGTGCAGCTAAAAACTAGGGTGCGCGGCAAGGAAGACCAAAGGATTTGGAAGGTTTGGAGTTGGTCAGAACTTGTCCGTACCAATAGAAAGGAACCAGCGTATCCGTACGCAACAAATCATCAAACAAGTCGGGAAAATCAAAGCCGAGATGGATATCTCGCGTCTTAACACCCGCTTGCATTACAAACAAAGGATCTTTGCCGACTTTATAAAACGCCACCGGAGCGTGAAGTTGTTGCATATTTTGCGCAGTTATTCGGCGGTGGCGGTGGTCATTTCCAGCGCTCTTTTGGTGAGCGCTACCAATGTGGCTTCCCTTAAGGGGGGGCGCGGTCTTATTTTCGGGCGCGGAGAAAATGCTAAATTGGCGCAATCCAACGCTTTGCGCACCAGCGCTCAGGCCAGCAAGACGCATGACTTATCCATGGTGCCGTTGGCGCAAGCTAACGGGGTTATAGATCCTCAGGCGGCAGATGAAGAGGAAACGCAGCTTTTGGCCCAGGGGCAAGGACTTATGTCTGCGGCTATCGTGGCCAGCGGCGCTTCCAGGGATCCGGAAGAAGACGGCGGCGTAAAAATGTACACGGTGCAGATGGGCGACACGATCAGCTCTATCGCCGCCAAGCATAAGATTACGGTCAACACCGTCCTTTGGGCCAATGACATCGAAAATGTGGACGAAATCATGCCGGGCGACACGATTTTCATCTTGCCCGTGTCGGGTATCCAGCATACGGTCAAAAGCGGCGACACCATAGAAAATATCGCAGCCAAATACAAGGCGGATCGGGATAAGATAATCGCTTTCAACGACTTGCCGGCCAATGGAGCTTTGGAGAACGGCGCGACCATAGTCATTCCGGACGGACGCGGCCAAGATCCGCAGCCGGCCAAACCCAAGGAGGATGGTCTTTTGGATAAGCGCCAATATGCCACCTCCAGCGGAGGCGCTCCGGAAGTGAGCGGAGGGCGTAAATTGGACGGCAAAGCCGGAACGGGACACCGCTTCCCGTATGGATACTGTACCTGGTATGTGGCGCAAAAAAGGTATGTGCCCTGGGGCGGAAACGCCGGAACCTGGCTTTATAACGCCAAGGCCCAGGGTTATCAGACAGGCAAAGCTCCGCGTGCCGGCGCGATCGTGGTTACTACCGAAAACCGCTACTATGGACACGTGGCGCTCGTAGAAAAGGTGAGCGGGGATACCATAACCGTAAGCGAAATGAACTACACGGGATGGGGCAAGACCAGTCGCCGCACCATAAACATCAAAAGCCGCGTAATCAAGGGTTACATATACTAAAATCAAAAGACGCGCCTGGAAACGGGCGCGTCTTTTTGTATTGACATAAAGCAAGATATATGCTATGCTCAAGTGTTTCCAAGTGATCTTTTATAAAACAAGCGCCCTATTTGTGTGAAAGGAGGAGTTGATCATGGCTGACTGGAAAGAGGACTATGCAAAAAAGGCTAAAGAGGAGGAAGGAAAAGCGGCCGACAAGAGAAAGAAAAATGAGTCGGCAAAGGAAAAACTTGAAGGATTCGCCAAGAAATTGGCCGCGGCCGATTATGGCATAGAAAAGCTTATCTGTCCCGAGTTGCTCCCCTTTGCTAGCCTAGAGAAGGCCAATGGCGGGGAAGAGATGACCAGAGAGCAGCTGCGTCTTCGCAGCAAGAGTCTGGATAAGAAGAAGGAATGCGAGGGCAAGTTCAAGGTCGTGGTTTTTTGCGGGGACAAGAGCGTTGCCAAGAATTTTTCCTTCGAGATAAGGCTCGAATCGCTCAAGGGTCCGGCAACTATCCTGTACAAGGATGATAACTTCTATCTCATGCGCGGCTTTGTGCAGAAGCGTTTCGGGGATCCCTACAAGGTCTGGAACATCTTTCACGGCTTGAACGAAAGTCTCATAGATACCTTGCTACGCAATATGCGCAAGAACCTGCCGCTCCATGAGGATTTGCCGGAAGCTTACAAGGAGCTGCAGGACAAGCGGCAATGGTTTTGAAAAAAATCCTGCTCTGAAAATGTATTAAAAAGAGGCTCAACAGGGCCTCTTTTCTAGTACAACCCAAAAATGATTGACAAAAATCATTTTTGGGTGTATAATGTACAGTTAGGATGTGAAGCAGATATTCTTTGAAAAAAGAATAAAACCCCAAAAATCCCGCCAAAGGTGGGGAGGAGGAAGTCATGAGATTTGCGAAATTTGTGGTTGTAATAATGTCAGCTTGGCTGCTTCTTGCTTGTGGAAACACAATTCCGCAAAATGAAAAAGATGAGATGGCGAGGCGCTATGGGGATATGTGTCAAAAAAATATTGATAAAATTCGTTTTTCAATCCCGGCGTTCAAAAATCTTCCCAGTATAGAAAATGTCGGTGGGAATCCTGACAGAATAAAATGGGAAATGGGCAAGAAAACAGTCAACAAAGATGGTCGCGAAGTTATTCCTGCTAGACTCTGGATATCTCTAAACGTTTGGAGTAATGGAAAAGTATACACTGAAACAATAGAAATCGGGATGCATTTTTTTGAAGATGAATTCGGAAGAAAGCATGTTAAGACAATTTATCCGGAGTACATCAAGGGGTATGAGCTTTAAAGAGGAGGGGCTTTAAAAAAGGCGTACAATATCATGTGCGCCTTTTTTCTTTTTATAGTATAATCTTATTAAAGCGCTACGGCTTATTAGGAAATAATGAGGATAGAAAATTTTGAATTTAAGGCAGGAAAAATCTCCGGTATTTTGGCGGTTTTCTTTGTCGTTGGCTTTTTTGCATTTTTCATTTCGCATAATTCTTTTGCTGCAGAAACATGTGCAGAAGGAAGAGTATCCAAAGACGGCAAGTGTGTTTGTAGAGAGGGACTTGTTCCTCGGGACTATGTTTATCCGGATGTAGGACCATGCATAACATCCGAAGAGAGGAGTTTTACGGGTACCCCCAATGATCCAAATGTTGCAGATAATACACCTTCGCCTGGCATATATGGCGACAAGGGAATGTTCGGTGAACTTATCAGCAAGCTTTTGGAGCAGGTATTCACCGTCGTCGGTTGACTGATGGGCATCGCGGCGATTATCTTCGATTGATAGCCGTAAGACAAGCGGCAATGGTTTTGAAAAAAATCCTGCCCTGAAAATGTATTAAAAAGAGGCTCAACAGGGCCTCTTTTCTCGTATAACCCAAAAATGATTGACAAAAATCATTTTTGGGTGTATAATGTACAGTTAGGATGTGAAGCAGATATTCTTTGAAAAAAGAATAAAACCCCAAAAATCCCGCCAAAGGTGGGGAGGAGGAAGTCATGAGAAAAGGTATTTTATTCCTTATCTTCACTTTCTGTACACTTTTTGTATCTGGTTGCGGAAAATCGGTAGAAAGCAATGTTAAGATTATAGTTGCCGATTTTTTTACTAATGAATTTCATATGGAGCAGGGATTTGCGGTTGATGAAGTGTGCATTAAAAGCATCGAAGAAAAAGATGACAAGGGCTATCATGTAAAAGGCATTGTCTACACCTTAAATCATGGAGAAAAGGCAAAGCTTAGATATTATTTCAGGGCTGATATAAAGAAGATTGAGCCAAGGGGAGTGACTCTTGTGAGTCGTCCCAGAATAGCTCTTGATAGAGAGGGAAACTTGACTGAAAATAATAACAGGCTGATAGAGCTTTTCTGGAATAATGATGAAGATGTTTTTAAGAGAGTGGTTTGGGGTGAATTTTCAAAGTAAGCGCATCACGTATTTTGAAATGGGGCAAAGCTTTAATGACTTTGCCCTTTTTTTGTTGAGTGTTATAATTTAGGTAATGAAAAAATGTTTTCCAAAAACAAAAAACAGAAGCGAGGCTAGGGCGCTGGCCGCAGCACTATTTGTAGTGCTTGGTTTTATTATGTTTGCAAATAACTCTTTTGCGGCAACAAACTCATCCCCTGATTCATCATTCCCCAATGGAGGATGTTCATTTAATGGTACTGAGTTATTTATAGGTCAATATTTTGTTGGGCAAAATGTAGATGGAACTATAATTACCCTGGATAATTGTTGTGATATTGCAAAAAAAGTACATGGAAATGGAAATTGCAATGTTGTAAAGCCTAATGGAACTGGTGCCGTTAGGGGTGGGGAAGATGGAAGTAAGGATAAAAATACTATTCCACAGGGCAAGGGTCCATTGGAGACTCTGGTGAGTTTTCTTTTGGAGCAGGTATTCACCGTCGTCGGTTGGCTGATGGGCATCGCGGCGATTATCTTCGATTGATAGCCGTAAGACAAGCGGCAATGGTTTTGAAAAAAATCCTGCCCTGAAAATGTATTAAAAAGAGGCTCAACAGGGCCTCTTTTCTCGTATAACCCAAAAATGATTGACAA
Source organism: Candidatus Moraniibacteriota bacterium (assembly GCA_035325685.1). Lineage (GTDB taxonomy): Bacteria > Patescibacteriota > Minisyncoccia > Moranbacterales > GWC2-37-73 > DAOKZJ01. The sequence goes on from DAOKZJ010000006.1 coordinate 28,807, forward strand.
AAATCATTTTTGGGTGTATAATGTACAGTTAGGATGTGAAGCAGATATTCTTTGAAAAAAGAATAAAACCCCAAAAATCCCGCCAAAGGCGGGGAGGAGGAAGTCATGAGAAAATCTGCCTCTTTCTTTGTGGCAGTGCTTTTTCTGGTCGCATGTCTCATGGTTGCCTGTTTAACTGGGTGCAACAGTATTATCACCCAAGATGACACAGTAAAAATCGAGGGCATGGGAGAAGTATGGAGGCCTACTAAGGAGGAGGCCGATATGGAGGGTGGCAGATTTCTCAGGATAGCGATGCGCAAGCAATTTCCAGAACTTGGTCTGAGTGAAGATACGATGGAAACGGTTATGTATGATTCCAAGCTTCATCCATACAAGATTAGGAAAAATGAAAAAACCGGAATTGATGAAGCGGTTTGGCCCTTGGAGGTTAAGATAAGGATGCAGGCCCCTGCTTATAATGGAAGAATGTTTGCAGCAACTATGGATGTTACACTGCATTTTTATCAAAATGAAGTAGGGCGTAAACTTTGTGATTACTATGTCACAAATGTAACCAGGGATGGTTTTGTGGATTGAGCTTCTAGGCAAATTATTTTTTAAGAGGATCCAGAGGGGTCCTCTTTTTAAGTAGGTGTTGATGTAATAATTAAAACACTTGGGGTATAATTGTTAGTGGATTAAGTAATCATAGATGGCGAAACATAAAAATACCACAAAGTGTTACTTGCTTGCCCTGGTAGGCTTTGCGTTTTTTGCATGGCCTTTTGGCGTTGCGCATGCCGTGGGGGATTGCCCATATGAGCAGGTAAAAAATACTGAGGGTAAATGCGTTTGCCCTAGTAATAAGCCATATGAAAGTCCGTATGATAAGGGATATTATTCGGATACAAGGTATGATAATTATAGTGTTGAAAATAAAAATACTATTGATCCCAATGGTGGAGGAGTTAGTAGCGGTGGGAAGGAATCTCAGTTTGAAAAAGATGAACAAAAAGGAAGTATCTATGGCGACAAGGGAATGTTCGGTGAACTTATCAGCAAGCTTTTGGAGCAGGTATTCACCGTCGTCGGTTGACTGATGGGCATCGCGGCGATTATCTTCGATTGATAGCCGTAAGACAAGCGGCAATGGTTTTGAAAAAAATCCTGCCCTGAAAATGTATTAAAAAGAGGCTCAACAGGGCCTCTTTTCTCGTATAACCCAAAAATGATTGACAAAAATCATTTTTGGGTGTATAATGTACAGTTAGGATGTGAAGCAGATATTCTTTGAAAAAAGAATAAAACCCCAAAAATCCCGCCAAAGGCGGGGAGGAGGAAGTCATGAGAAAATTTGCCTCTTTCTTTGTGGTAGTGCTTTTTCTGGCCATTCTTGGCGGGTGTTCATCTGAAGGAAAAGTTACTTCCTGGGTGCCAAATAAAAATGATGACAAAAGGATTGCTGAGAAGGCATTGAAAAAAGCAATGAAGGCTCAATTTGCTGAACTGAATCTTGATGAAGAGAAAATGGTTTTCAGTAGTGATGTTGAAATTGAGAGATTTCCTCCAACAAAGCGGTTAGACCAAGACGGCTTGGGCAACCAGATAGAAAGGGCTGTGTATCCCCGCAAAACAAGGGGATTTGTCCTTGCTTCTCTGCCAGAGGGTGGATATTATGAAGCCGGGTTGACACTGGTTCTATATCTTTATCAGGATGATTTAGGGCAGCATGTGTGGGACTGGAAGGTCACAAAAATTGAAGATGAAAGAAGACGCTCTTAGAAAACATATTTGCTGGATGAAAGTAATGGAGAGAACTAAGTTCTCTCCATTTTTTTGTGTGGTATAATCTTTAAAGTGGTAGTAAAGTGCTAATCACCTTTGGATTTTTGAGCATAAAAATGAATAAGCATTTTCATTTTAGGAAAATATACAAGGCATTTTTTTTGGCTGTCGTTTTTTCAGTTGTATTTTTTAACAATGCGTTTGCTGCAGGAAAATGTCCAAATAATCAAATTGAGAATAAGGATGGAACTAAATGTATTTGTCCGTCGGATGCTCCTTATTATAATCCATATGATAAATTTTGCCATTATAATGATCAGGGATATGAAGGTTAGTATGCTTCATTGATAGGAAATAATGGTATAGAGGTTGCGGGAAAGGGAAGTAAATTGGAAAAAGAACAAGTTGCAAACCCATCTGGCATATATGGCGACAAGGGAATGTTCGGTGAACTTATCAGCAAGCTTTTGGAGCAGGTATTCACCGTCGTCGGTTGACTGATGGGCATCGCGGCGATTATCTTCGATTGATAGCCGTAAGACAAGCGGCAATGGTTTTGAAAAAAATCCTGCCCTGAAAATGTATTAAAAAGAGGCTCAACAGGGCCTCTTTTCTCGTATAACCCAAAAATGATTGACAAAAATCATTTTTGGGTGTATAATGTACAGTTAGGATGTGAAGCAGATATTCTTTGAAAAAAGAATAAAACCCCAAAAATCCCGCCAAAGGCGGGGAGGAGGAAGTCATGAGATCAGCACTTGTTGTCATTTGTTGTGCAATAGTGGTAGCTTTTGTTGCGGGTTGTGGAATGTCAATGGAAAAAAATGCCCAAATCATAATGATGGATTTTTTTACCCATGAATTTCGCATGGAGCAAGGAGCTTCAATAGGTAAGATAGCCATTAAAAGTATCGAAAAGGGCAAGGATGGTGAAACTTATTTGATCAAGGGCATAGCTTATGCATTAATCAATGGAAAGGAGTCTGATCTCAAATATTACTTCAAGGCTGATGTAAAAAAGATAAATCCCAAGGGTATGGCCTTGGTCAGTTTTCCCAAAATAATTCCTGATTTGGAAGGAAAATTAACTGAGGATAGTATGATGATAAACCTCTTTTGGAATAATGACGACGAGGTTTTCAGAAGGGTTATGTGGGGTGAATTTTCAAAGTAAGCGCATCACGTATTTTGAAATGGGGCAAAGCTTT
>DAOKZJ010000006.1:31881-46436 GCA_035325685.1 Candidatus Moraniibacteriota bacterium
AGGTATTCACCGTCGTCGGTTGGCTGATGGGCATCGCGGCGATTATCTTCGATTGGGTGGTGCAGCCGGCCAACATCACAGGCATTTTGAACATGGATGTGGTTTACGAGATATGGACGATGGTGCGGGATTTGCTGAACATGTCTTTCATCTTGATCCTTCTTTTTTCGGCTTTCGCCACCATCTTCCAGGTGGATAAGTACCATATCAAAAAGATATGGCTGACCATGCTCATCAACGCCTTGCTGGTCAATTTCAGCTTTCCAATCGCCCGGTTCATCATAGACATCGGCAACGTGATCATGTATTCGCTGCTGAACGGAATGTTCAAGGGGGCGACTTCGGGCTTTTTTGCAACTATCGCCAGCGAGTCCCAGGTGACCAGGATGCTTATTCCCACAGGAAAGGAATTCGTGGACCAGGCCATCTCTTTTCAGATAATGGCGATCGTGTTCGTGTTTGTTTTGGGCGTTACTTTCTTGGTGCTGGCGGTCATGTTCTTGGTGCGGCTCGTGGCGCTTTCCATCTTGGTCATGTTCGCGCCGGTGGGGTTCGTGGGTTATGTGATCCCGGCAGCCACGTCTTACGCCAAGAAATGGTGGGACAGCCTTTTCAAATACACTTTCTGCATGCCCATTTTGGTGATCTTTATCGGGATAACCATCAACATGATGGAAGGCATGGGGCGCGAGAACGTGATGAACAGCGTGCTTAGCGTCGCGAACAACAACTCTCCCGGGCCGGGCGTGGGCAGTTTTTTGGCCGGAGCGGTCTTCATGACGATCCCCATCATAATCCTTTGGACGGGCATAACCGTGACGCAAGGAATGTGCGGCGGCGCGGGCAAAGGCATAACAGCCAAAGCGACCAAGTTCGGCAATTGGCTCAAGGGTGTGCCGGGCGGAGTCGCCGGCTGGGGTTGGGGCGTCACCGGAATTCCCGGATCCACCAAAAAAGCCTGGACCAATTTCAAAAAAGACGGAAAGTTCTTGGGTAAGCAAATACCGCTTGTCGGCACCAAATCGCGCGAAGAAAAAGAGGATCGCTGGTCCGGCTATTTGAGCGGAGGAGAAAAAGGATTCAAGGGAGCCAAGGAAAAGCAAGACATGGCCGCCATCAAGGAAGCCACGGACAAAAAAGACATGCAGCACATGGATGAGCTGTCTTTGCGCGGCATAATGCAAAACAACGGAGCTTCCGGTGCGGAAAAGGCGGCAGCTTTGTTGCGCTTGGCGGAAAAGGGATTGGCGGGAGCGGATGATGTTAGGCGAATGGCCGCGGTCATGGGGAACGATCATCCGGCGCTTGGGCAGTTGCGCAACAAGATGCGTTCTTACGACCCCGTGTCTGCCTTTTCCACTTTTGACGAAAAATCAGGCAAGAGAACTTTGGACACCGTCCGCTTGAAGAACTTCTTTGAAAGCAACGAATTCGATGCCAAGAAGGTCAAGGCCGGAAGTTTGCAGGATGCGGAATTTATGAAGGTGGCTATCGATAGCCAAGCGTTCAGCCTGAAAGATCTGAATGATTTGGCGGCTAAGGGCAAGAATTATAGCGAGGCCATCGGAAGTTCGTTGGGCAAGGCTTTGAGCGAAGGATCGTACACTGATATGAAAGATGATACCCACAGGGAAATGCAGTTGGCTTTCTTGGCGCGCAAGGGAGAATTCCATGAATCGATCACGAGTCTTGACACTGACAAACTGGCAGAGGCTAAAAAGGAGATATTCAAATCTTTTGACAAGAATATCGCCAAGGAAATCACCCAGGAATTTATTACAGATCATGGAGACGACATGGTCAAACATATGAATGCAGGAAAGATCGGAGAAATAGTCCTGGCCATGGACAGCGATGCGGTGCGCGCGGATCTGGTAAACAAGATAGCCGCCGTTCCCATAAGTGCGGATATGGACAGGCACATCAAATCCATGCAAAAGAAGATAACCAATGACGATTTCCTTTCCGGATTCGTCAAGGATGATCTGCTTAAGAAAATGGAAAAAGAATACAGGAAAAAAGGAAAATAAAAACAAAGTATGAGTTTTGCAGACAAAATAAGGAACTTGCCCCCAAATATCCAAGAGTTTCTCTCTTCCAACGAGCCGCGCATTGCCAAAGAACGCGCGTGCTTTCTGTATGATTTGCAAGAAGAGGATGTGGCAGAGATAACGCCGATCACTCGCGGCATATATTTGGGGGAGGTGCAGCTGGCGGATTTGCCGCTGAGTATGGCCGGCGCTTTGAGAGTGGATAGCGCCGTGGCTTACGGCATCGCTTACGAATTGGCCGAAAGGACATACGCCAAATTCCCGGAGCATTTCAAAAGCGCGCCGGAGCTTGTGGCCAAATGGAAGGCGAGCAAGCTCGCGCCGCTTATTTCCGAAGAAAAGGCGTGGCGCAGGGTTTTGGATATCGAGCCCTGGATAGAGGAGGAGGAGCGGGAAAAGAAACGTCAGGCCGCGGAAGAAGCCGAAAAAGCCAGAAAAGAAAGCGCGCGGCTGGAAAGACTTTCTTTGGCCGAAGGGATGCAAAAATATCCGCAGCTTGGCGAGCAGGCGATAACTTCCAGTCCTATCACGCTCAAATATTTCGCTTCTCCGGTCAGGCCGTCCGTTAAAAACTGGATCAGTGATTACCAGGATTCCGCGGGGGCGGGAGAACGCAGCGCGGTGCAGCGAAGCAGCTATCTTTTTTCCAGCGCCAATACCAAGAGGCTGACGAGCGCCGAACGCGAAAGACTCGGAGCGGTGCTGCGGTCATTGGACGATAAGTCCCCTTTGCCCATAGATCCGGACACGGGCAGGATATCTTTCGAAGCGATTTCCAAAGAAAGCGCCGCGAAGCCGGCCGAGGCGCGGACAGCGCTGCGCGCCACAGTGGTAAGAAGCGAACCGCATTCTTCCCAAGCAGCTTCACAGCAATCCGTTTCGCGCGGGGTTTATGAAGAGCCGGAAGATATTTTTGCGCGTTACGCTTCGCGGGTGGGTAAGGTTTCCGCATCGTTTCCTGCAGGCAGCAGCGTTCAACCGCCGCGCGCCGCGGCTGACGGACTATCCAGAATTCGGCCCGTAAGCGCCCCGATGCAGAGCACGAAACCGGCAGAGCAGGAAAATTTCGCAGTCAGACCCAAGAGACAGCAATTTACGCAGCAGCCTGCCATGAACACGGAGCGCCCCAGGCAACCCCAAGGCGCTTCCTTGGAAAATGCCAACCGTCGGATAGCAGACGCAGCCAGACATATCTCCACTTCTTCTTTTACTCCCGAAAACTTACCTTTCGCGCAGGATGAGGCGTGGCAGATAAAGCCGCCCAAAACCGATTCGCGTCCGGAAGGAATGGCCCGCATGCGCGAGATGGGGGCGGGGAAACTGGGATTTACAAGCTTGAAAGGCGCAGGAAACGAAGCTGCTTTTAAAGCGCCCAAAGAAGAGCCGCTGCAAAAATTCGGAGCAGAAAGGATAAGCAATTCGCCTGCCGGAGCGCAAAGCGAAGAGAGTTCGCGGCCGGCGGATGAAGGGTTGCTGAGATTCTCATCCCCGCAAACTCTTCCGGTGGAAAAAAGGTCGCGACCGGACGCGCAAGTCATCGCGGCGCCCAAGTTCAGTTTTGACGAACAAAATGCGTCGCGCCGAAACCGCCAACTGGACAATTCTTTGGTGGCGAACGGCAACCAGCGTTCTGCGAAAAATAATTTTATGCGCATAACTCCCCATGCTTTTATGCGAGATGAGGATATGCCGCAGCCGCGGGAAAAATCGGCGCCGCGCCTTGACGGAAACGTGGTGGATTTGAAAAGCCCCAGTGAAGAAGGCGAAAAGTAAAGGATGAGGAGTAAACAGACTTGCAACAATGATGGAAAACATATTGTGGATAAGCGTAGCGCACGCGGGCGTCATTTCTGAGGCGCCCCGTCTTCACACGCTCGGTCTTAACGCGCTGAATTTTTTGTTGATGATTGCCGGAATCTTCGCGGTGTGTATGTTCGTGGTGGCCGGACTTAAATATTTCTTGGCGGCCGGAAACGAAGAAGCGGTTTCCAGGGCGAAAAAAGCGGCAACCGGAGCGCTTGGGGGGATGGTTTTGGCCGGACTAGGGATGATAGCGGTGCGTTTGGTGGCCAGCATGCTGGAACGCTAAGGAATAATGTGCTATAATAAAAAAGAAGCAGTAAATAAAAAATAAAATAAAAAGATGATGAAAAAGACGTTGCGCAGAGCCGCGTATGGCGCTTCAAGCGCACTCATGTTGGCTCCCTTGGCCGCTTTTGCCCAGTTTTCCACACCAAGCGGAACCGGTCTTCCGAGCGGGAGCGTTACCAACATCCTGACCAACGGGATGAACTGGCTGCTTATGCTGGTGGGCGTATTGGGAGTGATCGGATTCGTGCTGGCCGGCATCCTTTATTTGACGGCCGCCGGTGATGATTCGCAAATAAAGAAAGCCAAGACGGCGATGATTTATTCCATAGTGGGAATCGTCGTAGCCCTTTTGGGACTGGTGGTTATCGGGGCGGTGCAAGGACTTTTGGGCGGACGCGACACGAAATTTTAAGAAAGCGTTTCAAGACAGCTTCGCGCAGGCGAGGCTGTTTTTTTATCTGCCGAAGACGTGCTATACTGAAAAGGTAAAATAACTTGCGGCTTGACGCTTGGGCGAAACGGCGTTGGCCTTTCCAAAAAAATGCAAAGGAAAATAAAAACAGCCGCATATGCGGCGGCGGGAATTTTGTTGGCTGCCGCTTCCGGAGCCAGTGCGGCTGATTGGGGTGTGGGAATGGATTCTTCCGGCAACTGGGCGATCGGAGTGGGAAGTGCCGGATCGGGAGCCGGGAATGTGTGGGGGCGTTGGGGCGGCTGGTCGATGATCAATCCGGGACTTCCGGAAGGAAGCATTTTCGGGATATTGCAGAACCTGCTTTTTTGGCTGTTGGCCATCTTCGGTATTTTGGGCGTGATGGGATTCGTGATTTCGGGCATATATTATCTGACGGCCGCGGGCGACCAAAAACAGATAGACACGGGCAAGACCGGAATGAAATATTCGATCATCGGGATCATCGTGGGACTGAGCGGCTTTATCGTGATGCAAGCCGTGGCGGCGCTGCTCAGCGGCACAAGCAACAGGTTTTAAAAACATCTATGGAAAACAAAAAGAAATCTTTTTTTCTAGGGTTGGTGATCTTTTGCGGTTTATTGCTGGGGGCGCGCGTTTCCAAGGCGATGGATTGCTACGAGGCTTGTGCAAACATGTCCGACCCGGACACTTGCTTTGCTTCCTGCAGCGCATCATACAGTGGCGATAATTCCACCACCGCACAACCTCCTTCGCCGGAACAGCCGTGGGTGGATGATTATAGCGGCTATGAAGGAGACGGCGGGGCGTCTACTTACGGCGGATACAGTTATGCCGAATGCATTGCCGATGGCGGGGACAATTCATATTGCTCACAGTTTTCGGGAGCGCAGGATTACCGAAATTACATGAGTGCGGGTACTTGCAAGGTAGATGCGGATTGCAACGGCACGGGCAGCGGATTTGAATGTTACAACGGCACCTGCGTCGACAGTGGAACTTACGGGGGCACGACCTCCTGGACGGACCGCTTGTGGGAAGGGACAAAGGATTTGGGCACGAGCCTTTGGGACGGCACCGCGGGAAATTTGATTCCCAGCTGGAGCATCGGCAAAAGCACAGGAAATTCCAGCAACCCGGCGGGAGTTTCCGGAACCCCCTCTGGAGGGTTGCAGATAAATCTGCCCGGCATAAACTATGGCGGGGGCAATTACACTTCCGGTGGAGGGGGCGGGGGCAATTTTGCGGCAACGATTGATCCTGGTGCGGGCGGCGCTCTTTACAATGGCGCCAATCCCGCCGGAGTGGCGGGGGCGGGCATCTTCAACCAACCCAAGTGCGGCACAAGCGGGGAGTTCCAAGATATCGGCGGGGTATGTTTCCCGACGCAGACGGGACTTTCGGAAGCGCCGGTGGAAATAATTTTGGCCAACATCTTCGGTTGGCTGATGGGCATATTCACCACGCTTTCTTTCATGGCTTTCGTTATTTCCGGCATCCAATACCTCACTTCCGCCGGAGATGATGCGCAAATAAAGACAGCCAAGACGAACGCCAAATGGTCCGTCGTGGGAATCATCGTGGGACTGAGCGGCTATATCGTGGTCAAGGCCGTTTCAGCCGCTTTGTCGGGGCAAAGTTATTTCTTTTGAAAATCGTCTTTATTATCCCGAGATGCGGCGCCGGTTTGACATGGCGCCGCACGGCGATTGACAAAAAGACATCCTGAGAGTATAATAGAAGAAGGATGGATGTGCGTAGCGGTTCGCTTGACAGGCGGGCCTTTTGCTTTAAATAAGGCTTATTTTTAAAGATAAGCAGCTGCCTGCATCCTGAGAACAATAAGTAATCAACAGGCAATAATTAACAACAATAATTTTATGGCACGCAAAAAAGTGCAAGAAGAGGCAGAAAGCCAGAGCGGAAGGCTCGGAGAATTCGGCAGCGCGATCATGCAGATCGCGGAAGAAAAAGGTATTTCCAAAGATAAGGTTATCGAAACAATCGAGGCCGCTTTGGCTGCCGCATACAAAAAAGATTATGGCAAGCGCGGACAGCGCATCCGCGCGGAATTCAGTCCGGTAAGCGGAGACGCCAAATTCTTTTTGGTAAAAGATGTCGTCGATGAAACGACCAGGGAGTTTCCTGTGGAAGGCGAGGAAGTGGAAGAGGTGGACGAACGTGAAGATGAGGACGTACTGGAAGGAGAGGACCGCCTGCCGCGCTATAATCCGGAGCGTGACATGCTTTTGGAGGAAGCGCGCACGATCAAAAAAGACGCCCAAGTGGGCGATGTGATCGAAATCGCCTTGGAATCCAAGAGCGACTACGGTCGCGTGGCCGCCCAGACCGCCAAACAGGTCATCATCCAGCGCATCCGGGAAGCGGAGCGGGAAGCGATGTTTTCCGAATACAAAGAAAAAGAAGGCGAGGTGCTCAGCGGCGTGGTGCAGCGCATCGAAGGGCGCAACGTCTATGTCGATCTGGGCAAATCGGTGGGCGTGCTTTTCCCTTCCGAACAGCCGCGCGGCGAATCTTACCGCATCGGCCAGCGCGTGAAAATTTATCTGCACAAAGTGGAATCCGATCCCAAGGGTCCAGGCATCACCCTTTCTCGCACGCATCCGGAGATGGTGCGCAAACTTTTCGAATTGGAGGTGCCGGAGATATTTGCCGGAACGGTGGAGATCAAATCCATCGCCCGTGAGGCTGGCTCGCGTACCAAGATCGCGGTGGTTTCGCACGAGGAAGGCGTGGACCCGGTCGGATCTTGCGTCGGCCAAAAAGGTACCCGCGTGCAAGCCGTCATCGACGAACTGGGCGGAGAAAAGATAGATATCATCGAGTGGAGCGAGGAGGCGACCAAATTCATCGCCGCCGCCATCAGCCCCGCCAAGGTGATTGCGGTGGAAGCCGACGAAGAGAACCGCAGCGCCGTCGTCAAAGTGCCGGAAGAGCAGCTTTCTTTGGCGATCGGTCGGCAGGGGCAGAACGTCAGATTGGCGGCCAAGCTGACCAACTACAAGATAGACGTTATCGGCGTGGGCGTTCAAGTCCAAAAAGAGGAACCGGCCGAGGAGGAAAGCGGCCAAGAGCAAGAGCAGGCAAAATGAAGCGAACGATAAACGGTTGCACAATCTAAACCGGTGGCGCTTCAGCTCTTTGGGGAGCAAGCAGAGCATCGTAACAATAAGCTTTAAATCAAATCCAAATTGAAAGCCGAGCGCTTTTTAGGTGGAAACTAAGCATATGAATCTTTGGCATGAAATTTCCGCAGGAGAAAATGTTCCTGAGAAAATCAATGTGATCATCGAATGCCCCAAGGGATCCAAGAACAAGTACGAGATAGACAAAGAGACCGGGCTCATCTGCTTGGACAGGGCCATGAAGACCAGTCAGGACTTTCCGTTCGACTATGGTTTCGTCCCGCGGACGCTTTGGGAGGACGGAGATGCGCTGGACGTGGTCGTGCTTACGACATATCCTTTGCATCCGGGAATAATGGTGGAAGCCCGACCGGTGGGCGTGGCGCTCATGATAGATTCGGGCGAGAGCGATTACAAAATTTTAGCGGTACCGGAAAGCGATCCGCGTTGGAACGAAGTGAAGGATCTTAAGGATATCAATCCCCACACGCTCAAGGAAATAAAGCATTTCTTTGAAACATACAAATCCATCGACAATAAGAAGGTGGAGATAAAGGGTTTCAAGGGCAAAAAAGAGGCGCTGGCTGCGATTAGCAAGTCATTGCGTCTTTATGCCAAGAAATATCCCAAGAAATAAAAGCAACGGATAATCAACAAAGAAATCAAAAGCGGTCGCGTGCGCGAGCAGCGGACGTTTTTGCCCCAAGCGGATGATAACAGCACAAGTAAAAAAACTTCCTCAAAGCGAAGTGGAGATAAGCGTGAGCGTGTCCTGGGAGAAATGGCAGCCGCAAATAGAGGAAGCTGTCCAGGAATTTTCCAAGCAAATGAAGGTGCCGGGTTTCAGAAACGGCAAAGCGCCCCGCAATATAGTGGAGCAGCATGTCGGCAGCGCGGCGATTTTGAGCGAAGCGGCGGACAGGGCCATCCGCAACACGTATCCGGAAGTTCTCAAGGAAAAGAAGATAGAGGCAATCGGCGCTCCCAAGGCGGAAATCCGCAAGTTGGCGGAAGGAAACGAGTTGGAATATGTGGTGAAAACGGCGGTGGTGCCGCAGGCGACATTGTCCCCTGCTTGGAAAAAGGCGGCAGCTAAAATCAATGCCGAATATGCCAAGAAAAAAGAAGAAATAAAAGAGGAGGAAGTGGACAAGGAAGTAAGCGCATTGGCCAACAGCCGCGTGCAGCTTGTGGACGTGGATCGTCCGGCCCAAAAAGAGGACAGCGTGGTTATCGATTTTACGGTGAAAGTTTCCGGAGTGCCGATCGAAGGCGGAACGAGCAAAAACCATCCGCTTATCTTGGGGCGAGGAGTGTTCATCCCGGGATTTGAGGAGCAAGTTATCGGGATGGAGAAGGGACAGCACAAGGAATTCGAGCTTTCTTTTCCGCAGGACTACCATGCTAAAGATCTGGCCGGCAAGGCGGCAGTTTTTGCGGTTGATCTCGTCAAGGTGCAAGAGCGGCGCACGCCGGAAGTGACGGATGAATTCGCTCGCTCGCTCGGCAAATTTGAAGACCTGGACGCGCTTAAAAAGAGCGTGCGCGAAGGGATGGTCAAGGAGCGCAAAAAGCAGATGGAAGAAAACCGTCGCGGAGAATACGTGGAGGCGCTTATCGAGTCCGCCAAGGCGGAGTTGCCAGAAGTGCTGATTCATGAGGAATTGCACCGCATGCTGCACGAGTTCGGTGCGCAGCTGGAAGGAATGGGCATGCAGTTGGATGCTTACTTGGAACATACCAAAAAAACCCGCGAGGAGCTGGAAAAGGAATGGCATCCGCAAGCCAAAAAGCGGGTAATGGCCGCCTTGGCCCTGGAAGCTGCAGCCAGAGAAGAAGAAATGGAAATTTCCAGCGAGGAAATGGAAGCTGAGATGAACAAGACTTTGGCTCAGTATCGCTCGATCAAGGATATCGAGAAGAATATAGACATGGAGAAGCTGTATACATATGTGAAGGGCAAGCTTCAAAATGAGAAAGTGTTTGAGCTATTGGAGAAAATGTAAGCGCGATCCAAGACAACGAATAAATGCGAAAAAGCAAAAAAGCAGAAATTCGGGGCTGAGGATTGTTTAATGTATGAAGAACCAATATCTTGTGCCGATGGTTATCGAAAAGACCGGTTACGGCGAGCGGGCATATGACATATATTCGCGCCTGCTTAAAGATAGGATCATATTTTTGGGAACGCCCATCGATGACGGCGTAGCCAATGCGATTATCGCGCAGATGCTTTTTTTGGAGCAGCAAAGTCCCAAAGAAGATATCAAGCTGTACATCAATTCGCCCGGCGGAGTTGTTTCCAGCGCTCTGGCGATATATGACACGATGCAATACGTGCGTCCGGATGTGCAGACCATCTGCGTGGGCCTGGCGGCTTCCGGGGCGGCCCTGCTCATGTCTGCAGGCAAAAAGGGCAAGCGTTTCGTGCTGCCCAACAGCGAAGTGATGATCCATCAGGTACTGGGAGGAGCGCAAGGGCAAGCCTCGGATATCGATATCCACGCACGGCATATCTTGAAGATGCGCGACAAGCTGAACAAGATCATGGCTAAGCATACCGGCCAAAAACTTGCTCGGATAGAAAAGGATACTGACCGCGATTATTTCATGAGTGCCGAAGAGGCCGTAGCATACGGAATCGCAGACAAGGTCATAACGCAGGGATAGTTCAGTCGGCCAGCTAACTTTTCGTTGCTTATTTTCGTTAGCTTTCAGAAATAAAACACCCGGAGAAATGCCGGGTGTTTTATTTTTTGGGTCTCTTTGACGAGTCAGGGGAGATTTTGGAATAAATTTGCAAGGACAAAGTTATTTAAGCAACGGCAGCAGACTTTCGCCGTTCATGGAAGGCGGCCTTTCGATTCCCATGATATCGAGCACAGTCGGAGCGATATCGCTCAAAAGTCCGCCTACTTCGCTCTGGGCGCGCGCTATTTCTTCGACGCTTTTTTCGCGGTGGTTGTCCGGAGACACGAACCAAAGGGGCACCGGGTTGGAAGAATGCTCGGTGTCTATTTGTCCAGTGTGGAAGTTCTTGATTTCTTCGATGTTGCCGTGGTCGGAGGTTATAAGTAAGCAACCTCCGGCTCCCAGCACGGCCGGTACCAGTTGCGAAAGCACTTTGTCTATCGTTTGAACCGCGGTTTTGCAAGCATCTTCGGTGCCGGTGTGTCCTACCATATCCGCATTGGCATAGTTGATAAGGATGAAATCGTATTTTTCCGATTTCAGCGCATCCAGAACTTTTTCGGTCACGAGCATGGCGTTCATTTCCGGCGCTTCGTCAAAGCGCGCCACCGCGGGGGAGGGGATAAGGATGCGATCTTCGCCCGGCCAAGGTTCTTCCTTGCCGCCATTGAAAAAATAAGTGACGTGGGCGTATTTTTCCGTTTCGGCGATGCGTAGCTGGCGTTTTTTTTGAAAGCTGAGGACTTCGCCTAAACCGCCGGTTACTATTTCTGGCGGAAAAGCTATTTTGACCGGCAAATCTTTCTCGTATTCCGTCATGGTCACAAATTCTATATCCAAAAGGGCGCGCTTGAAAGATTCGAATCCGGGAAGGACGAAGGCCTTGGTGAGCTGGCGAGCGCGGTCTTCACGGAAATTGAAAAAGATGACGGAATCGCCCGTTTGGATGGTGGCCACGGGTTGGCCGTTTTCGACAAGCACGGTCGGTTCTACATATTCGTCGGTGATGTCTTTGGCATAGGAATCCTGGAGCGCCTGGATCGGATCGGTAGCTTGGATTCCTTTGCCTTCGGTCAGCATGCGGTAAGCCTTTTCGATGCGGTCCCAATTGTTGTTGCGATCCATTGCCCAGTTGCGTCCGCACAAAGTCGCTATTTTGCCCACTCCCGCTGCGCGGAGCTTGTCTTGCAATATCTTGATGGTCTTGGTTCCGCTTGTCGGAGGGGAATCGCGTCCGTCGGTGAAAGCATGAATGAAAACTTTGTCCAAGTCGTTTTCTTTGGCCAGCTCTACGAGTGCCAGCAGATGTTCCATGTAAGAATGGACGCTTCCTTCTCCGGTAAGACCCATCAGATGAAGCGAGCCGCCGGTTTCCTTGGTTTTACGTATAGCCGAAAGCAGGTTTTCGTTGGCAAAAAAGGTGCGATCCTGGATGGAGAGGGTTATGCGCGGCAGGTTTTGGTAGATGACTTTGCCTGCGCCCATGGCCATGTGGCCGACCTCGCTGTTTCCGGGCTCCCCCCAAAAAAGTCCCACGGAAATCCCCGATGCCTGGATGGTAGTCATCGGGTAAAAACGGTCCAGTTTTTCAATCGTCGGAAGAGAAACTTCCTTGAGTACGTTGCCCTGCTTGTTGGTGCTGATGCCCCAGCCATCCAAAACGGCCAATACCACGGGTTTATACATATAGGACAGGAAAAATTTTTGATTATACCGCCCAATTATAACATTCGCGCCGTTCTTTGACAAAAAGGGCTCGCTTGTGTACCATAAAAGCTGCAACGGAGCTAAATACGGGGGATGATAATCCCGGAGACGGGCTCCGCGCTGCGGTAAAAATTCATCCGGCTTTTAAGCCAGCACCAAGCGGCTACGGAGGTTATATTGGAAATACTTGTATTCTTGGAAGAATCTCAAATGAAAACGATCAGTAAAGCAGAAAACAAGCAATCAACTTCTTTGCCCAAGCGCCCGAGCGGCTCTTGGGTGCAGCTCAGTGGGTGCGGGCTAGGGGCGTAAAAAGGATATGACAGGGATAATAACAGGAATCTTGCTGGGTTTGGCGGCAGGTTATTTTGTGCGTTGGCAGATCGGGCGCAGCAATCTCGGAGGAGCCGAAGGGAAGGCCAAGGCGCTCGTGGAAGATGCGGAAAAGAAAGTTCAGGAAATGGTTTTGGATGCCAAGAATAAGGCGGTGGAAATTTTGGAAGAAGCCAAAAAGAAGGAAAGGGTGCGCGAAGATCAAATTCTCAGGGCGGAACAAAGATTGGAAAAGAGGGAGGAGGTGCTGGATGCCAAAATAGAAGAATTGGAGCGTGGCAAAAAACAGCTTGAGCAGCACAATGAAGAAGTGAGGCGTTTAAGGCAAGAAGTGGAGGCGACGCGTCAGAAGGAATTGGAAAGGCTGGAAAAGATCGCGGGTCTTTCCAAGGAGCAAGCCAAAAATATCCTCATTCAGCTGACGGAAGAAGAAAACAGAGATCTGTTGGCCGAACGCATAGCCCGGATTGAGCGAGAAGGCAAGGAGGAATTGGAAAAAAAGGCACGCAGCATCATGACAGGCGTGATCCAAAAATATGCCGGATCGCATGCGGCAGACGTGGTAACCACGACAGTGCCGATTCCTTCCGATGAAGTCAAGGGACGCATCATTGGCCGGGAAGGTCGCAACATCAAGGCCTTGGAAAGGCTTACCGGGGTGGAAGTGATCGTGGACGACACACCGGAAGCGGTGGTTATCTCCGGATTTGACCCGGTGCGCCGAGAAACTGCGCGATTGGCGTTGGAGAAACTCATAACGGACGGACGTATTCATCCGGCCAAGATCGAAGAGGCGGTGGCTTGGGCAGGAAAAGAAATAGACAATAAAGTGCGTGAAGCGGGCGAGGCGGCCGTTTATGATTTGGGGGTGGCCGGGTTGGATCCCAAGTTGGTGCATATTTTGGGGAGGCTGCGTTTCAGAACCAGCTTCGGGCAAAACGCATTGCTGCATTCTTTGGAGGTGGCGCATCTAAGCGGCGCTTTGGCGGCGGAATTGGGAGCGGACGTGACCGTAGCCAAGAAAGCAGGACTCTTGCATGACATCGGCAAAGCGGTGGATCACGAAATCCAAGGAACGCATGTGGAAATAGGCATCAAGATCTTGGAGAAGTTCAATATGCCCAAAGAAGTGATCGACGCGGTCAAGCCGCACCACGAAGACTATCCTTTCGAAACGCAAGAATCCTTGATAATTGCCGCCGCCGACGCGATTTCGGCCAGCCGTCCGGGAGCGCGTAAGGATACGTTGGAAAATTATCTCAAGCGTTTGGAGGAATTGGAAGCGGTAGCCAATTCGTTCGAGGGAGTGGACAAGACTTATGCCATCCAGGCGGGACGCGAGATACGCGTGTTCGTGCGGCCGGAGGAAGTCGATGATTTAGGGGCGCTCAAATTGGCCCGCGCCATTGCGGACAAGATAGAGGCCGAGCTTAAGTATCCTGGCGAGGTAAAGGTGAATGTCATACGGGAGACCAGGAGTGTCGAATTTGCCAAGTAGCAAGGAAAGCGCTGTGGATAAAAATATTTGCTTTGTTTTAAGGAAAAAGAGTACAATGGGCGAAGCAGAGAGATAATCTTACAAAAAGAAAGGAGGTGGCAATATGGCAAACATCAACAAGGACGCACTCGTAGACGCTATCAGCGCCAAAACGGATCTTTCCAAAAAAGACGTGGAAACCGTTATCGAGATGCTTACCGAAACCATCACCGAAGAGATCCGCAAGGGCAATAAGGTGACGCTTACCGGATTCGGCACGTTCCGCGTTTCCAGCCGTGCTGCGCGCGAAGGAATCAATCCGCAAACCAAAGAGCGTATCCAAATCCCAGCCATGTCTGTTCCCAAATTCACAGCAGGCAAGGCTCTCAAGGAAGCTGTCAAATAGTTTTTGGGAAAAACCAAAAGATAGCGAAGCAAGACCCCTCTCGGAGGGGTTTTGCTTTTGTTGACGGCGGGATATGTTACTGCTACACTGGCTGTTGTTGGACCTTTGGAAACGGAGCGTAGTGTCAACGGCTAGCACGAGTGGTTTGGGACCATTTAGACCGGGTTCGAATCCCGGCGCTCCGACATACAGGAAAATCCACCTTTTTTGGTGGGTTTTT
>DAOKZJ010000007.1:0-40874 GCA_035325685.1 Candidatus Moraniibacteriota bacterium
TGGGTGATCTCCGGCACAAAAGCATATTTTGTGTATGGTGATACTATCCAGATGCTGGATCTTTCCGGCATCTAGGGTTGTCTTCAGCCAAGCCTTCGACATATCCATGTCGGGGGCTTTTTTTATTGCGCCGTTTTACGGCCGCGCTCTTAGGATGTATAATTGTCCTATATGGAAAAACAAAAACAAAATTTGGAGCGCATGTTCGCTCCGCGCGCAGTTGCCATTGTCGGAGCAAGCGCGACCAAAGGGAAAATAGGCAAAATCCTTCTGGACAACCTGGTCAAATTGGGATATGCCGGCAAAATTTATCCGGTCAATCCCGCCCGCAAAATGGTCGGGCTCAGGCGCTGTTATTCTTCGGTTGGGGAGATAAGGGGTGAAGTGGATTTGGCGGTGGTGGCCGTACCGGCCAAGTTCGTGCCGGAGGTGATAAAGGACGGGGCGGATAAAGTGAAAAATTGGGTGGTTATTTCCGCGGGGTTTGCGGAAAGCGGCAAAGAGGGTGCGGTGCGCGAAAAAGAATTGGAAAAACTTTCGCGCGAAAAAGGTCTCAATATTCTGGGGCCGAACTGTCTGGGCTTTATCGTGCCGGGATTGAAACTGAACGCGTCCTTTGCCAAAGGGATGCCCCAAAAAGGCAATGTGGCTCTCGTTTCCCAGTCCGGAGCGTTGGCGGTGGCGCTCATAGACAAGGCCGGAGAATTGGGAATCGGCTTTTCGCACGTCATTTCCGTGGGCAATAAGGCACAGCTTGGCGAAGCGGAGCTTTTGGAAGAATTGGCCGCGGACAAAAGCGTCAAAGTCGTCGCTTTCTACCTGGAAGGAATAAAAGACGGGCGGAAATTTTACCGCGTATTGGAAAAAGTTTCCGTTCAAAAACCAGTCATAATTTTGAAAGCCGGAGCGGGCGAACGTGCGCAAAAGGCGATTGCCTCACACACCGGCGCATTGGCTGGCAGCGCAAAAGTGGCGAGTGCGGCCTTTGCGCAAGCCGGCGCCATCGAGGCTGATAACATAGAGCAGTTTTTTTCTTTGATTTCCTTGGCGGCGGCAGCCGATATCTTGGCAAACAAAAAAATATGCGCAGTTACCAATGCCGGAGGCGTAGGGGTACTCACTACGGATGCTTTGGAAAAAAGCAAATTGGAAATCATGGAAATTTCCGAAAAGATGAAAAAAAAGCTGGCAGCTTCTCTTCCGGCAGAGGCGGGGCTGAGGAATCCTTTGGATGTGCTGGGCGGTGCCGACGCGCAGCGGTACCGGGCAGCCTGGGCGGCTGCTCGGGAAATGAAAGCGGGCATAATCTTGACGATCCTTACCCCGCAGGACCAAACTCCGGTCGAAGAAGTGGCGCAGGAACTGATCGCACTCAGAAGGGAAAACAAAGAAATGCTCGCGGCTCTTTTTGTGGGCGGCGGAAGGATTGGGCGAGCCGTTTCCATGCTCAGATCCGCAAACGTGGCAACTTTCGATTATCCGGAAAGCGCCGTGGAGGCTCTTTCCAAATACGCTGCTTGGAAACTTGGCGGAAAGAGAAAAAAGGAAAAGGGTTTGCGCGACAAAGCAAGAGTGGAGCGCGCGCAGGCGATAATAAGGCAGGCGCAAAAAGAGGGCCTGGGGGCGCTCAGCTACGGACAGGCGGCAGAACTTTTTGCGCTGTATGGCATCCGGGCGGTGCAGGCATACGATGTCCAGGAAAAATCGAAAACGTCCTGCTCCTTTCCGGTCGCGCTCAAAGTGGATAGCGACAAAGTGTTGCATAAGTCCGACAAGCAAGGAGTGGTGTTGGGCATAAAGAACGAAACGGAATTGGCGGCTGCCTTGGAAAAGATGAGGGAAAATTTTCCGGGGGAGAAAATAATTGTGCAACCCATGCTTTCTTTTCGGCAGGAACTTATTTTGGGTATGGTGCGCGACGCCTCCTTCGGTCCGGTTGCGGCCGTGGGTCTGGGCGGGATATATACCGAAGTGTTTGACATGGCCGATTTTTTCTTGGAAGGAATAAGCCGGCAAGGGATAAGGGAAAAGCTTGAAAGCGGAAAGCTCAATTTTCTTTTTCAGGGACTGCGCGGGCAAAGCAAGGTGCGCAGCGAGGAGCTGGCCACCATGGCGGCAGCCGTTTTGGAGATAGCTCGGGAAAATCCCGAGATAAAGGAGGTGGATGTCAATCCGTTGTTCGTGCTCAAGGACGCTTCGCTTATCGCGGCAGACATAAAAGTTATCCTGTAGAAAATAAAAACATGGAAAGGCAAAAGCAAAACAAAAGAAAAATACTTATCGTGGATGACGATGACCTGACGCGCGAGATGTATGCCGATATTTTCCGCGCCGCGGGTTACGAGGTGAGTGAGGCGATCGACGGCGTGGATGGATTGGACAAAGCCACCAGAGAAAATCCGGAAGTGGTGCTTACCGGCATTATCATGCCGCGCATGGACGGGTTTGCCTTGTTGGGAGAGCTTAAAAAAACGGTGATGACGGCACATGTGCCGGTGGTGATTCTTTCGCACATGGGACGCGAAGAAGACCAGCGCAAGGCCAACATGCTGGGAGCTAAGGATTTCATCGTGAGCGGCATGGTTGCTCCGGCTGAAGTACTGAGGCGCGTAGGAAATTTGTTTGTCGCGGCCGGAAACGAATACATTGTGGCATTGGATCCGTATGCGCAAGACGCTCAGAAATTGGCGCAAAGCCTGAGCCTCGATCCCCGGTTTGTTTGCGGAGAATGTCGGGAAAGGCTTATACTTAAACTCAAGCTAACGGATACCAGGGAACGCCGGTTCGAGGCTCAGCTGGTTTGCCCTACGTGCGGATGGGTGGCGAAGTAAGAAAAAGTAAAAAGTAGAAAAGGTAAAGGATAAGAGATGCGAAGGGAAAGTTACGAATCGGCGGATTTGTAAAAAAACACGAAAATATCAGACGCGAGATACTAGATACAAACCGAAGAGATGGCTAGGTGGCATATAAAAGAACAAGAAAACTTTTTTGCAGATAAAGAAAAAGAGGCGGGCGCAATGAATGTTCATCCGGTCATTGCGCGTCTTTTGCGTTTGCGCGGCATTGCTTTTTCCGGGCAGGAGGATTTTCTAAATCCTGATTACGAAAAATCCTCCCACGACCCTCTTTTGCTCAAAGGAATGAAGGAGGCTTTGGAGAGAATTGCCTGGGCCAAAGAGCGTGGCGAAAAAGTGGCTATCTTTGGCGATTACGACGCGGACGGCATAACTTCCGCCATCATAGTGCGCGAAGCTTTAACGGCGCTTGGCTTGGAAGTGGTCGTATATATTCCAGACAAGAAAAAGGAAGGATATGGGCTTAACATGGTGGCAGTAGAAGAGCTCTGTCGCGGCGGAGCCGGACTTATCATCACGGTGGATTGCGGGATTACGGGGCACAAGGAAGTTGCCAAAGCCAGGGAATTGGGGACGGATGTGATCGTGACGGATCATCATCACGTGCCGGAAAAATTGATCGAAGCGTTCGCGGTCATCAATCCGCACCGCAAAGATTGCCCATATCCTTTCAAGGAGCTGGCTGGCGTGGGCGTGGCTTTCAAATTGGCACAAGCGATTTACGGGCGCTTTTTGCCGGAAAAAATAGGAGATACCAAGTGGATGCTGGATCTGGTGGCGATCGGCACCATAGCGGATTGCGTGCCTTTGGTGGGAGAGAACCGTTCTCTTACGCGTTTTGGGCTGCTTGTTTTGTCCAAAACCAGAAGGGTGGGGCTTAAAGAGATGTTTACCGTGGGTAAAATTGCCGTAGAGGAGGGGATCATTCCCGAAAGCAGAGCAGTTTCTTTTCATGTGGCGCCGCGCATCAATGCGGCCGGCCGAGTGGATCATGCCAACTTGGCCTATGATCTGCTCGTCTCCCAAGACAGGGTGCATGCGCGAACTCTTGCCTTGGAGCTGGAAGCGCAGAATGCTCAGCGTCAACGCATGACGGAAGCGGCGGTCAATCAGGTGCGCGCCAAAGTTGAAGCCCAGGGTCAGAATTTCTTGATCTGGGCAGCGGATGAAAGTTTCCCGATCGGAGTGGTTGGTTTGGTTGCGGGCAAGATAGCGCAGCAGTATAACCGTCCGACCATGATACTTTCGCGCGGCGAAAAAGAAAGCAAGGGTTCTTTGCGTTCCATCGAGACGCTCAACATCATGAAAGCGATAGAAGGATGTGCGCCTTTTCTGGAAAGATTTGGCGGGCATGCTCAGGCTGCCGGAGTGACTGTGACTAACGGTCAGCTGGAGGATTTCTGTAAGGCGCTGGAAGAAAGGATAGCTGCGGAGCTGGATGGCAAAGATATCGAAATAGCTTTAAAATTGGATATGGAATTGGCGGCCAAAGAAATAGATGTCCTTTTGGTCCGGCAAATCTCCGACCTGAAGCCTTTCGGCCAAGGCAACGAGGAGCCACTCTTTTTGATTGCCAATATGCGTGTAGTCCAAACCAGAGTGGTGGGCAACGGCACCAAGCATCTTAAACTCACCTTGACGCCGGCGGACGCGAGCGCGCCCATGCTGCTGGATTCCATTTGGTTTGGGGCGGGAGAAAAAGCGGATTTGTTTGGGGAAGGAGAAATAGTCGATCTGGCGGCTAAGCTAAAATTGGATAGCTGGAATGGTAGGGAAAAAATACAGCTCATGGTGGAAGATATGCGCAAAGCGAGCAGTAAAGAGTAGGGAGAGAGGCTCGGGTTATGTTGCCTGCCAAAGGTTAGATGTTTATATATTGCCAATCAGATGAAAATAGCGTTGGTTCATGATTACCTGGTGCAGTACGGGGGCGCGGAACGCGTGCTGGAATGTTTTTGCGAGCTTTACCCCGAAGCGCCGATCTATACGTTGGTGCATGACAAGGAAGTTATGCGCGGCCATTTTGCCGACAGGCGCATCTACACTTCCTTTTTGCAAAAGATGCCTTTTTCCAGGGCGCACCACCGCCTTTTTCCGCTGCTTATGCCTTCGGCAATCGAAAGTTTTGACTTTTCGGCGTACGACGTGGTTCTTTCGGACAGCTCCAGTTACGCAAAGGGGATTATAACTAAGCCGCATACTTTGCACATTTGTTATATGCACACGCCCATGCGATACGCCTGGGATGATTGCCAAAAATATACGCGCGACTTCCATTTCCCTTCTTTTATCAAAAAGCTGGTGCCTTGGGCCATGAATCCGATTCGTCTTTGGGACAGGGCGAGTGCAGATCGCGTGGATAAGATAATCGCCAACTCCGGTTTTGTGGCCAAAAGGATAGCCAAATATTATCGCCGCGAAGCCGAAGTAATTCATCCGCCGGTCATGCTGGACCGCTTCCATCCGCAAGAAGATCGAAACGAAGGTTATTACCTGATGGTCGGCAGACTTATTGCTTACAAGCGCACGGATATTGCCATAGAGGCTTTCAACAAAATGGGGTTGCCGCTCAAAATAGTAGGACGCGGTCCGGAGCTGAAAAGGCTTCAAAAAAAAGCTGCTGAAAATATTGAGTTTTGCGGAAGACTGAGCGATGAAGAGCTGGCCGCAGCTTACCGGGGTTGCCGGGCGGTCGTTTTTCCGCAAGAAGAAGATTTCGGAATAGTGGCGATCGAGGCTTTGGCCAGCGGCAAGCCACTCATCGCTTTTGCTGGCGGTGACATTGTGGAACATGTGAAAGAGGCACAGACGGGAGTGCTTTTTGGCGAGCAAAGCCCGGCGAGCATTATCGATGCGGTGAGGCGTTTTGAAAAAATGGAGTTTGACGGCGCAAAGTGTCGCGCCGTGGCGAAAAAATTCGACCGCGAAGAATTCAAAAGGAAAATAAAGGAATACGTGGAAAGGGAAGTTGCAAAACATAAGGACATGTAAGCACGCGAACAAGTAATAAATAACAAAGGACGCATGCCGCATGTTATACGAAAATTATGGAACTTAGGGAATATCTAGCCATATTGGCAAGGCAAAGGAAAGCGTTTTTCTCGGTGGCTGCTGTTTTTTGCGCGCTGGGAATGGCGGCGTATTATCTGCAGCCGCAAAAATACAAAGTCTCCTTTTCTTTTGACGTGACCAGGCAAGGCACTGAAAGGACGAACGATTACCGCTTCGACCAATTTTACAGGCTCCAAGCAGACGAACGGTTCGCAGATACTTTGGTGCGTTGGCTGGAGATGGAGGATGTTTTCGGCGCGATATATGCCAAAGCGCCTTTTGAAGATATGCGCGCGGCAAGATTTTCGTCGCAGCTGGTAAGGACGGAGTTCGAAGTTTCCCGAAAGGAAGACGCTCCCCGCGTGGCTGCCGCTATTTGCGAGGAACTTTCTTTGCGAACCGCAAAGCTTAACGACGAGCAACAGGATCCCAATTGGTTCAAGCTTTCTTGCGGCGAACCGATTGCTAGGGATGGACGGGTCGGGGCAGCGCGCATATGGGGCGGCGCGCTCTTTCTGGGGTTGTTTTTTGGCTTTTGGGCGGCACTGGGAAGGCATTACATGGAAAAATAGCTTGAAAAAAGCAAAATCCCGGATTTTTTCCGGGGTTTTTGGTGGCGAAGACTTAAAACGATCGCTTCTTTCAATTATACTCTAAAATTAAGAAAAAGTCAAGATTACAATAAATTGCCAAACTGCTATATTGTTAAGTTGTTAAACCCCGATAATCCGTTTGGTTAGTTGACGATGAAGATAGGAATAGACATTCGCTGTTTGGCTCAAGGAAAGCGCAGCGGGGTGGAGGAGTACACCTTGGGATTGTTGCAAGAGCTTTTCAAGCTGGATACTCGCAACGAGTATGTGCTTTTTTTGAATTCCTTCAAGCGTCCCCGGATTGATTTGGGCGGCTTATTGTCATATCCAAACGTCAAGCTCAAACTTCTTCGTTTTCCCAATAAATTGCTCAATTTTTGTTTTTGGTACCTGGGTTGGCCGCATGCGGACAAGTTGATCGGCGGCGTGGATGTTTTTTTCATGCCCAATATCCAATTTATCGCCCTTTCGTCCAAGGCCAAGCTCGTACTTACGATGCACGATCTTTCTTTTGAGATATTGCCACACACTTTTTCATTCAAAAGAAGACTTTGGCACATGTTCGTTTCGCCGCGTCGCTTGGCAAAGAAAGCGGATCTGGTGGTGGCCATTTCCGATTCGACGCGTGCCGATATTTTGGCACGTTACGGCCTGGCGCCGGAAAAGGTGGTGCGTATCTATAACGGGGTGGCGGAATCTTTTGGACCGATTGACCGCAATGACCCGAGACTTTTGGCGGTGAAGGAGAAATACCGCTTGCCGTTCAGTTTCATTTTGTCACTTTCGACAATCGAGCCCAGAAAGAATATCGAGTCGCTGGCTTCGGCTTTCGATGTGTTCAAAAAAACAGCCTTGCCCGCCGAGGAGCGTACCAAGCTGGTTATAGCCGGCGCCAAGGGATGGAAGACGCGGGCCATTTTTGACAAACTCCGCCGCGCCAAATATACGGATGACATTCTTTACATAGGGGCGGTTGCGGATGAGGACAAGCCTTACGTTTATAATTTGGCTTCGCTGTTCGTGTATCCGTCGCACCTGGAAGGATTCGGTCTTCCCGTGCTGGAAGCGATGAAGTGCGCGGTGCCGGTAGTTTCCTCCCACACTTCTTCGCTGGGAGAGGTAGTCGGGGGCGGCGGCATCTTGGTGGATCCGGACAGGCCGGATGAGTTGGCCCAAGCTATGCGGCAATTGCTTAAAGACAAGGATTTGCAAGCCAATCTCGCCGAAGCGCAGCGCTGGCAGGCTTTCCGTTTTTCTTGGCGCCAAAGCGCAAGGGAATTTCTCGACGCAATAGCCAAAATCATGTAGCATATAGCATGTGGCAGGAATCCTTGCCGCGGGTTGCAGGATATATAATGAACATTTATTTTTTTTGATATGCTTTCATCTGTGGTCATCATCTTCGGTCTGGTGGTGTTCGAAGTCATTTCGAGCATCGATAATGCGATCGTCAACGCGCATGTCCTCAAGACTTTGCCGGAAAAATACCGCAAGTTTTTTCTTTTGTGGGGAATGCTTTTGGCGGTGTTCGTGGTGCGCGGCATGCTGCCCTTTCTTATCGTCTGGATGGTCAATCCCGCGCTTTCGGTGGGACAGGTTTTCGCTTTCGCTTTTTCCGGAGACCCTTCGGTCGGCGAATACGTGGAGAAATCCAAGCCTTTGCTGCTGATGGGCGGCGGCATCTATCTTTATCTGGTGGCCCTTTCCTGGCTTTTTCTGGAAGAAAAGAAGTACGCTTTTTTGGTGGAGAATTTCATCCACAAAAGAAGCGCTTGGTTTTATGCCGTATCTTCGCTTTCCTTGACCGCCATTATTTATCTCTCGCTCAGGATCGATCCGATGCTGGCTTTCGCGGCCACGATCGGTTCGACAGCTTTTTTCATCACGGACGGATTCAAAAAGAACGCGGAAGAAAAAGAAAAAGAGCTCATAAGCGGCAAAAGCACCATGAGCGCTTGGAGCAAGATACTTTACCTGGAAGTTTTGGACGCCTCGTTTTCGATCGACGGCGTGATCGGGGCGTTCGCCTTCACCATCAGCGTGCCGCTCATTTTGCTGGGCAATGGAATCGGCGCCGTGGTGGTGCGCGAATTCACGATCCGCGGGCTGGACATCATCACCAAGTTCGCATATCTCAAAAACGGAGCCATGTATTCCATCGGCTTTCTGGGGTCGGTCATGGTCCTGGAGGCGCTGGGACAGCACCATCCTTTCTGGATGGCCCCGCTCAACACCACGCTCTTGCTTTTGCTTTTTCTGTATCTTTCCTGGCGCGAGCTCAAACTTGCCAAGCTGGCTCCGGTCAGAGCCTGAGAGGGGGGTGAAGGCAAAAAAAGAAAAGGAGGGCAGTATGAAAGCAAATGCAAGGGTTATCGATGCCAAGACGCAGAAGCTGAAAAGAACGGTCCGGGCGAACAGGGATTTGCCGGCAATAAGTTCTCGGAGGAGCAAGTCTTATTTCGGGGGGACAAGTCCCAGCCACATGGAGCTGCTCGCGGATCTTCGAAGGATGCACGTGCGTCTCAATCGGGGATTTGCCGGACCCATCTGAGGCGGCAGCCGCAGCAAAGCGAAGCGCGACCAAGCGGCCGCGCTTCTTTTCTTTTGGGAAAGGTGGTATAATGGTTAAAAAAAGGAAAAGGTTTTTGAAATAAAAAATAAGTACTTAAAGAGCAAACAAATAGTTCAGATAGAGATTTTTTTCCATGGCTGCGCATGAATTACGAAAATCTCCTACAACTATTAAGGGGTTTTCTTCCCTTATTTTGGAAGGATCTTATGGTGATGTTAGCCCTGAGGTCAAAGAGGTGGCCCTCCCCCCAAATTTTAAACACTATCCTTGTATAATTAATTCAAAGCAGTTAATGTACAAGCACTATGAAAAGACACAAAATCGCTCCTGAACTCAAGGAGCAAATCATCAATCGTATTAAAAATGACGGCATCACCGTAGTCCAGGCTGCCAAAGACCATGGGGTTTCGGAAGGCACCATCTATGCCTGGATTGCCAAAAAAACAGACAGCCAGCCCAACTTGTCCGAAGTCATAAGACTAAAAAGGGAAAATGCCCAGCTTCTCCAATTGGTGGGTGAAATTACTCTCAAACTTAGCGAAACCCAAAAAAAGAAGTGAGGAAAGCTGGAAGCACACCTAAAACTCTCAGGACCAGAGAGTTGGGTGTCTGCCGAGGAACGTTGTATTACAAACCGAAAAAACCAGAAAAAGATTGGCAACTCAAATTTTGATTGAAGAAGTTTTGAGGGAGCATCCTTCATACGGCAGCCCTAGAATTGCCATAGCACTGAGACGTAACCACAAACCCATCGAAAGGGTTATGAAAATCTTCGGCATCAAGGCTTACAGAAGAAGAGGCAGAAGATGGAAAAAACCAAGGAAAACGAAAGAAAGCTATCCTAATTTGCTCATTTCAAATTATCCCCAATATTCTAATCACATTTGGGTAACGGATTTCACCTACATTCCGTTTCAGGGTAAAATAGTGTATCTGGCAACAGTTATGGATTTGTACACTAGAAAAATTGTAGGGTTATCTGTATACACAACCCATGCCGTGCAACTTGTGTTATCTGCTTTTCTCAATGCCTTAAGCAACAATCCGAGACCCGAGATATTTCACAGCGACAATGGCAGCGAGTACAATTCAGAAATTTTTATTCAAGCTTTGCAGACAGTAGGTGTAAAAATATCCAGGTCAAAACCAGGATGTCCTTGGGAAAATTGCTACCAAGAATCATTTTATGACAAGTTCAAAATTGACTTGGGAGATCCCGCAAGATTAAAGACATTGGGAGAATTGGTCTATGAGATTTACCAGACTGTTTGGAAATACAACAACACTCGTATTCATACCGCTCTCAAAATGCCACCTCAGCAGTTTGCCATAAATGCCCAAATTCAATACAATTTAGATAGCAAGGTTAGTGTCTAAAGAAATGGGGGAAGTACATACGCCTAATGTCAATACAGGCCTAATGCAAGCCTATTTATAAGTCAAAAACACTAAGAAAATACAGCACACAAGTATACAAAAGGTTAAAAAAGAAAATCCCTGCCTACGTCAAGTATATTTTTTTTTCCATTTATATCAAAAATTACAGCAGGAGCACTACCGGCAACCCTAGCTTTTTTACCTGAAATAACCAGCCCAGTTTTTTCAGAAAGAGCTATCACAGGGTTATTGTATAAGACAAGATATTGACCTATATTAGCATCAAGATTCTCTTGATAGTGACATATTATAGAATACTCTCCTATAATTGATAGACCCTTTTCATGCTTATAATCAGCATCATTCTCTTCAGGAACAGTATTTATATTTTTGCCTAAAATTATAGCTCCAGCACTACCACCATATACAATACCACCCTCATTTATATATTCCATGAGGACATCAGAAAAATTTGAATTATAAATATGCTGCAATAATTTGAATGTATTTCCACCTCCTATATATATTGCGCTAAATTTTTTCAAATCATCAAGAGTTTTGTTATCCAAATTTGTCCACATTTCAATATCAATAAACTCTTCAGTTATGTCCATCAAAGAGTTTATTATCCAGTCATAGCAGGATGCATATCTATCTTCTTCCATAGCCAATGGTATATACAACACGGATCCCTTTCGCATCGCAACAATTTCATCGACAAATTCTTTGTCCAGCAAATAGCTATCTTTCTCGCTTCCTCCACCAGAGATAAAAATTTTTGAATCTTTGTTTTGCATTGGTAAGAAGATAATAAAATTAGACTTTTTGAGAATTTCTCTTGTTTTCACTGTTTATAACTTCTATGACTCCACTTTCTGGCATCGTTAAGAATGTCCACTTTTTCCAATATTTATAACAACTTTTCAAGATTGATAACAACTCATCATTTTCAGCGCCTGTTTCAACGACCCTTTTTGAAAGTTGGCGAAGTCTATATGTACTTCCCCCATTTCTTTAGACACTAACCTTGCTATCTAAATTGTATTGAATTTGGGCATTTATGGCAAACTGCTGAGGTGGCATTTTGAGAGCGGTATGAATACGAGTGTTGTTGTATTTCCAAACAGTCTGGTAAATCTCGTAAACTAGTTCGCCCAATGTCTTGAATCTCGCGGATCTTCGAAGGATGCACGTGCGTCTCAATCGGGGATTTGCCGGACCCATCTGAGGCGGCAGCCGCAGCAAAGCGAAGCGCGACCAAACGGCCGCGCTTCTTTTCTTTTGGGAAAGGTGGTATAATGGAAGGGAAGAAGGAGAAGCAAGTAACGCTTTAAATAAAAAAAACTAAAAATCAAAAATCATGGAAAAGAAGGTGAAAATCTTGCTCATCACTTTGGGTGTGTTGGCGGTAGGTCTTCTGTTGATGCTCGCGCTGCGCGAGCCGGTTCAAGCTCCGCAGACCGCTCCTGCTCCGGTCCAGGTAGAAAATCAAGAGGATGCCAAAAAGGACGAGAGCGTCAAGCAAGCGGAAAATTTGCCCAGCAGGGTTACGGCGGTGGCAAGCGGAACGGTTTTGGCTGTAACAGACGGATCGTTTACGCTCAAGACCATTGGCGGGGAAGAGATGGAAATTAAAATTGTCGAAACATCCTCCTTTTACGCCATGGAAAATGGCAAGGTTTCGGGAAAGACCAAAGAGGATGTAAAAAATGCAGTCGCATTGGCTGTGGAATACGACACGGCAACTAAAGAGGCGGTTTCGGTGAGGATAGGGAAATAAAAAAACATTATTCAGTCCAAAAATATGGGCAACGGAACATTAAATCCAAAAGGATTTTTCTTGGCGATTATTTTTTTTGTCGCCTTGGCATTAACTTCAAATGCGTTGGCTGCGGAAGTTTCTTCATATATTCTATGGCCAGATGGAAGGCCAGGAAGGGCTGTTTTTTCCGGCACAGTTTTAACAGATAAAAATGTTTACATACCCGGAGAGCAGATGAGAGTTTCAACTGCTATAACCGCTACACATTTCTCTTCCGGCTCATATAGTAACGACATAACTGGCACTGTTAATGGTGTAACAAAGGATTTGTTTGTGGGTGATGGTCCAAATAATGGTCCCAATAACAATCTTTTTTTTAATGTTCAGGATTTGTCGGGAAATTATAGATTAGAATTAACTCCGGGACCAGGAAGGAGATTGGTTGGTGACACTTTTATTTCGTATAGGGTTTTATCTTTCATTGATGATGCTTATTTTGAAAGATATGAAAATTTGCCAACAGCTGTATCTCCGGGAAAGGAATTTAACGCTTCAATCGTTATGTCTAATCCCCTGGGAGGATCAACATGGAAAAGCGGAATTTACAAGCTAGGTAATAATAATGCTTTATTGAAAACTACATGGCAAGCTCCTGCTTTTATTTCTCTTGATTCGGATGTTCTCCCAGGGCGGGAAACTTCCTTTACAGCAACCTTTAAAGCTCCCGTTACCACGGGGACATATGATTTCGGAAATTGGCAAATGACGGAAGGAACCAAGTGGTTCGGCTCCCCTTCGACAAACCAGCAGATTCAGGTGATGGCACCCGCAGCTGTTTGCGGGGATGGTATTGTCAATGGAGCAGAACAATGCGATTTAGGAGTTGGCAATGGAGCGTGTCCAAGTACTTGCAGCGCTGGTTGTGCTCTTAATGCGTGTTCTCCTCCGGTGGTTTGCGGGGATGGCGTTGTTAACGGCTCAGAGGAATGTGATAATGGTGTGGGAGGTAACGGGGGTTGTCCCAATACTTGCAGTAACTCTTGCACAAGCAACACTTGCAATACGATAAATATCGGCACCTTCAAGGAAGTGGCGCCGTAAAGGGGCCACCGCTTGAAACTTATCCCTTCCGACAGGCAGTCCCTCTGGGCTGTCTGTTTTGGCGGCAAAATGGTAGAATGCATGTAACGTGCAGCATATGGCATATAACAGGATCCGAGTCCAATGCTACATGCTACACGGTATATGTCAGTTGCTAGATGAAAATATGCGAATCGGTATCGACGCCCGCTTCTATGGCACTTCCAGTAAGGGCCTGGGAAGGTATACGCAAAAACTTATAGAGAATTTGGAAAAAATCGACTCGGACAACGAGTATGTTGTTTTTTTGCGCAAAGATAATTTTGCCGAGTATGTTCCTCGAAATCCCAATTTCCATAAAGAGCTGGCGGATTACCGCTGGTATTCTTTTGCCGAGCAGTTGCTTTTTCCGCTCAAGATACGCGGTGCAAAAGTAGACTTGATGCATTTTCCGCATTTCAACGTGCCGCTGCTTAACTTCATTCCGTTCGTGGTTACCATCCATGACCTTATTTTGCTCCATTTTCCTACCAAGCGCGCGAGCACTCATTCGGCGCTATGGTATCGTTTTAAGTACGCGGCATACCGGCTGGTAATTGCCGCCGCCGTGTTGAGGGCGAAACGCATCATAACCGTGTCTGAATTTACCAGGCGCGACCTTTTGGCGCACTACCGAAATCTTGCGGCGCAAAAAATCGCCCTGACATATGAAGCATGTTTTGAGCGCGCCGGATCGGCTACGAGTGAGCCGGAGAAAATTCTTTCCAGGTATGGTATAATGAAGCCGTACGTTTTGTATGTGGGCAATGCTTATCCGCACAAGAATTTGGAGAAATTGGCCGAGTCTTTTTCGCTTTTAAAAAAGGATTTTCCGGATCTTTCTTTGGTATTGGTGGGTAAGGAGGATTATTTTTATGCCAGATTAAAAAAGGAAATAGCCCAAGAAGGGATTAAGAAAGTAGTTTTTGCCGGATACGTGCCGGATAAGGATTTGAAAGTGCTTTACGCTCAAGCGGAGGTTTACGCATTTGCCTCCCTTTATGAAGGTTTTGGTTTGCCGCCGCTGGAAGCGATGGCGAACGGCGCGCCGGTTGTTTCTTCGAATCACGAATGTATGCAAGAGATATTGGGAGACGCGGCGTTTTTTGCAGATGCGCGAAATCCGCACGCCTTCGGGGCGGCCTTGAAAAATGTTTTGAAAAACAAGCGGCTGCAGCAAGATTTGCGTGAAAAGGGATTCAAGCAATGTGCCAAATATGATTGGGCGGTGCTGGCAAAGGAAACGATGGAAGTTTATCGTCGAGCGCTTGGCTAAGATTTGATGCAAACCAAAGTGCCATACAAAAACATAACTCCCCAAATGTATGACGTGCGCCCCGTCCAAAAAAAGACGGGTGAAGTCGATTGGGAAAAAATTCGCCAAGCTGGCAGGGAATATGATCGGCGCAGGGAGCAGCAGCGCAAAGCGGCCAAGGAATATGCCAATAAGAGAAAGGCTTATCTGGAAGCTGCCAAAGATCGTCAAAAGGAGCAAGCGGCAGCCCTGAAAAAATCTCGTGCTTTTGCGCCGCCGCAAGAAGCGTTTGCGGAATCTTCTTTTTTTGTAAAAACAAAAAGCGAGAACCTTCTTTCTTCGGTGGGGAGCGATGTTTATGCGCAAAAGGAAATTTTTGGCACATCTTTGCCGACCAGGAAAAAAACAGAGCGCATCAGGGCAAAATCTCGTAAAGAGCATGTTTTTTCCTGGCAGGATCTTTTTTGGGGATCAAAAAGAATAGGTTTTTGGGGAAGTAATTTTTCCTTCAAACCTTTTGCCGCGGTGATCGCGGCCTTACTGCTGCTTGTCGGCGGCGGTTCTTATGTGAGCAGGGGGTTGGCGGTCAAAGCCAGGGTGCTGGGTACTCAAACTCGGGTGCAACAAACATTGCAGGATGCGGCGGAAGCGGCCAAACGCAAGGATTTTACATTGCTTTACGGCAAACTAGCGGAAGCCGAGGGGCAGTTCCGGCAGGCGTCGGCCGAATTGGAAACACTGGGTTCGCCGGTAATCGCTTCGGCGCGTCTAGTGCCCGGAGCTTCCAAACTTTCTTCGGGCAAATATGCAGTGGATGCGGCGGGTGAGCTTATGGGCGCAGCCAAGGAGATGAGCCAGCTGGGGGGCATGTTCGCTGCGGGCGGATCTTTTGCGGCAAACGAATCGTCGCTGTTGGATCTTTTCCGGAAATCTTCAGCGCATGCCAAAAAAGCCGCGGAGCATCTTGCGCACGCCCAAAAGAATCTCGCCAAAGTTTCCCTGGAGGACATTCCGGAAGACAAGCGTTCTTTGGTGATTTCGCTCAAAGACATGATTTTGGAAATTTCCGCATTGGTTTCCGGCGCCTCTGAAGGGGGTGACATCGTTGCGGACATGTTGGGAGCCAATGGGCCGCGCAAATATCTTTTTCTTTTCCAAAACAATGCCGAGATGCGTCCCACCGGAGGATTTATCGGAAGCTACGCTCTTTTGGAAATGAGCGACGGCAACGTGAAGAATTTTTTTATCGATGGAATTTTCAATCCGGACGGACAACTTACGGACAAAATAGTGCCTCCGCTGCCCATCCAGAAAATAAGTGCGGCTTGGAGTTTGCATGACAGCAACTGGTGGCCGGATTTCCCGACCAGTGCGCGCAAGGCGGCGGATTTTTACGAAAAGACGGGCGGACCTACGGTGGACGGTGTCATCACGCTCACGCCGGAAGTACTCAAGAAACTTTTGGCAGTGACCGGACCGATTGACATGCCCGAATATGGCGTGACGCTTACGGCGGATAATTTTGTGGAAAAGACGCAATACGAAGTGGAGGTTGATTACGACAAGCAGGAGAATAAGCCTAAGCAGATTTTGTCCGACTTGGCGCCGCTTATTCTGGAACGCTTGCTTGGCGAGCGCGACCCCCAAATTCTCTTGGGTGCGGCCAAGGCGCTCAGTAGTTCCTTGGCGGAAAGGCACATCCTGCTTTTCAGCCAGGATGAAAGAGTGCAGCAACTTATCCGCACGCACGGCTGGTCCGGAGAAATGCTCCATGCGGAAGGAGACTATCTGAGTGTGATAAATACCAACATAAACGGGTTCAAGACGGATGCCGTGATCGAGGAGGAAATAAATCACCGGGCGGAAATAGCCCAAGATGGTTCGATCGTGGATACGGTGACAATAAGACGTACCCATAAAGGAGGGAATACCGGATATGAGTGGTACGATAAGGTGAATGCTGATTATCTGCGGATTTATGTGCCCCAAGGAAGCGAGCTTTTGGAAGCGCAGGGGCAGACGCGCGAAACAGTAAGGCCTGCCTTGGAGTATGACGCGCTTGCTTTTTTGCGCGATGAAGATGTCGTGCGGGAGGAAAACTCCTTTAAAACGGATTCCCGATTCGGCACACGTGTTTACGACGAGAGCGGCAAAACGGTGTTTGCGGATTGGGCATATGTCAGTCCGGGAGAAACGGTGACGCTGACATATCGTTACCGCCTCCCTGGCAAGCTTTTTGCGGTAGGCACTACGGATGACAATGAGCGCAGCGACACGTACAGGCTGTTG
Organism: Candidatus Moraniibacteriota bacterium; assembly: GCA_035325685.1. Classification (GTDB taxonomy): domain Bacteria; phylum Patescibacteriota; class Minisyncoccia; order Moranbacterales; family GWC2-37-73; genus DAOKZJ01. Next base: position 16,874 of record DAOKZJ010000007.1, read on the forward strand.
ATTCAAAAGCAATCCGGTTCAACGGGAAGTGCCGCTTCTACGGAAATAAATTACCCTGCAGATTGGAAGGTTGCGGCTTGTGAGGGAAAGGAAGAAGGCGGTAAATGTGTGTCAACGGCAAAACTTACAAGCGATCATTTTACGGGAGCGGTTTTCGTCTCAAAGTAACCAGTAGCGTTGCCAAGATCGCGTCGGAAAGGTATGATGGGCGAGTTGCTTTTTGGGGAATTACTTAAAAAAAGATGATAAGCAAATTAGTAAAAGGAGCCTTTCTCAATAGCCGCCCGACGCGCTCCGTTGCGGGCGCAGCGCTGATAATTTCCTTGGCAGGGATAGCCAGTCGCCTGCTCGGGCTTTTTCGCGACCGGATTTTGGCTGCCACATTCGGCGCGGGCGACGTATTGGACATTTATTATGCCGCATTCCGTATTCCGGATTTGGTGTATAACTTGCTTATTCTGGGAGCGCTCAGTGCCGCATTCATTCCGGTTTTTACGGAGCTCATCACCAAAAACAAGGAAGAAGAAGCTTGGAAGGCGGCAAACGGCTTGCTCAGCGTGCAGATTGTGGGAATGGGTATTCTTGCGGCAGTATTGGCGATCTTTGCGCCCCAGATAATGCGTCTCATGACTCCCGGATTTGGAGCGGAAAAGATGGAAGCGGTTACCCATTTTACCCGCATCATGTTTTTAAGCCCTATTTTGCTGGGCATAAGCGGGATATTTGGCGGTATCTTGGTGTCGCTCAAGAAATTTCTCATCTATTCGCTCGCCCCCATTTTTTACAATATCGGGATAATAATCGGCGCGCTTGTTTTGGTACCCTTGCTCGGACCGATTGGTTTGGCTTGGGGAGTGGTTTTCGGGGCGTTTTTGCATATGTTGGTGCAATATCCGGCAGTCAAGCGCTCAGGCTTTAGTGTTTTGCGTTATCCCGGACAGGCCATCTCGGACAAGAACGTGCGGCAAATAGGAAAGCTCATGCTTCCGCGCATGTTGGGAATAGCCGTAAGCCAGGTGAGCCTGTTGGTCATCACGGTCTTCGCTTCCACCATGGCCTCCGGAAGCTTGGCGGTGTTTTATCTGGCCAACAACATCCAGAGCGCTCCCTTGGGGCTTTTCGGCATTTCTTTTGCTATTGCGGTTTTTCCAACGCTGAGCGCGCTGGCAGCCAAAAGTCAAAGCGCGGAGTTTTCCTTGGTTATTACCAAGACTTTGCGGCAAATTCTTTTCTTCGTCATTCCGGCCAGTGCCATGATTTTTGTGCTGCGCGCCCAAATAGTACGCGTGGTGCTCGGTAGCGGCAAGTTCGACTGGGAAGATACGATCCTTACTTTTCAGACGCTGGGCATTTTGGTGGGCAGCCTTTTCGCCCAATCGCTCATCCCGCTTTTCACCCGCGCTTTCTATGCACTTCAGGACACGCGCACCCCTTTGTACATAGCGCTTTTTGCCGAAGCATTGACCATAGGGGGATTGCTTTTTTTGGCAAAGCCCCTGGGAGTTTACGGGTTGGCGCTGGCTTTTTCGCTTTCCAGTTTGGCGCACATGGTTCTGTTGGCGGCATGTCTTAAGAAGAGATCAGGGGGGATATTTTCTGCCCAAACTTGGCAGGCGACAGGGCGCATAGTTTTGGCTACGGCAATCGCGGCGAGTATGGCGCAGCTAGGCAAGGTGATCGTGGGCACCAAGGGGGAGCTGGATACTTTCGTGGAGGTGCTTACTCAGCTCGCCGTGGCGCTCAGCATGGGGGCGGGAGCTTTCGCACTGGCCAGTCATTATTTGGGCATAGAAGAGTTCTTCCGCTTGATGCACTCGGTAAGCCGCAAGGTTTTCCAGTACCGCAAAAATATCCGCGAAACTACGGAAGAGGTGGCGCTGTAAGATAACGCGCCGGCGGGTCAACGGGTTTTGCGGCTCCAGGCTAAATACCAAGCACCGAATATAGGCTCCGGAGAGCTTTTTTTCGTTCCCCCCTTGATTTTTTTTCGTAAAAGTGCTATAATAGAAAGTCAGTGGAGAAGTACATTAAGAGCCCCGCATGGGCAAAAAAGGAGGAAGTGCATGAAAAAGTCTCTGGGTTTTTTGGTGGTGATTCTTCTTGCGTTTGGTTATACGCCAGTTCTCGCCCAAAATTTTTATTGCGGCCAGGTGTGTGAACGGATCATTACCGCCATCGAGAGTGGCAAATGTCCGACTTTTGAGGGGATTCCTCCGGAAGAAGTCCAGGACGAACTCAAAAGGGTGTTTGCGTCGCCGTTGGCGGCGGATGCCTGGTTCGATTCCATCGAAAAAGCCGCTCCGCGGCTGAGGGTGGACGCCATTTTCCGCAAGGAAGATGCGTTCACCCTTTTCCCTCATCTATATTTCCTCACTAAGGATGGGATGGAGATCCGTCTGCTCGAGAACGGAGAACTGTTCTCGTGCAAAAAAATCAAAGGAGGATTTAGCTATAGCTATAACCTCTGGGCGAAAGAGTAGTTTCCCCAACTGACACGCCCCGCCGGCATATTTCCGGCGGGGCTTTTTTATTTAACCTATCTGCCGATGCTTGCCTGCGGCATTTTTTTGCCGTACAATGGCTCGTATGGAATATGACCAGCAAAACGTAAGGAATTTCTGCATTATCGCGCATATAGATCACGGAAAGTCGACTTTGGCTGACCGTCTTTTGGAACATACCCGCACGGTGGAAAAACGCAAGATGAAAGAGCAGCTCTTGGATCAGATGGATTTGGAACGGGAACGCGGCATAACCATCAAATTGCAGCCGGTGAGGATGGAATATCCCTACAAAGGGGAGCAATACACCTTCAATCTTATCGACACGCCCGGGCATGTGGACTTCAATTACGAAGTGAGCCGCTCTTTGGCCGCGGTGGAAGGCGCGATTTTGCTGGTGGATGCGACCAAGGGTGTGCAGGCGCAGACCCTTTCCAACCTTTATCTGGCGATCGAACAAGGCTTGGAGATAATCCCGGTAGTCAACAAAGTGGATTTGCCCAATGCGGAAGTGGAGAAAGCCAAAAAGGAAATAATCCACATTCTGGGATGCGCCGAGGAGGAGATTATCTTGGCTTCGGGCAAGGCAGGAATCGGTATTGAAGAAATATTGGCGGCCGTGGCTGAGCGCATTCCCGCTCCGCGCGGAAAAACGCAAGCGCCTTTGCGTGCGCTTATCTTTGATTCCAAATACGACACCTACAAAGGGGTGCTTGCTTTCGTGCGCATCGTGGACGGAGAGGTCCGGCGCGAGGACTTGATCGAGATGATGGCGACAGGCAAAGAGAGTGGCGTGATCGAGGTAGGCTATTTTAGGCCGGAGATGCGCGCGGTGGAAAAGCTTACCGCCGGGGATATCGGATATATCGCGACCGGACTCAAGAGCGTGGAACATTGCCGCGTAGGAGACACGATTACCGTCGAAAATGAAAAGCATGAAGCGGAAAGGTTGCCGGGCTACAAAGAGATAAAGCCGGTCGTTTATGCCAGCCTTTATCCGGTGGAAGGGGATGATTACAATGCGATGCGCGACGCGCTGGAAAAACTCAAACTCAACGACGCAGCTTTTGCTTTTGAACCGGAAAGCAATCCCGCCTTGGGCAAGGGTTTTCGTTGCGGCTTTTTGGGGTTGTTGCATCTGGAGATAATCAAAGAAAGGCTGGAGCGTGAGTTCGGCTTTTCGCCGACCATTACTACGCCCAGCGTGGTGTATGCGCTGCGTCTTAAGGGAAATAAAGAGGAGGAGCTTAGCAGGATATATTCGCCGATCGATATGCCGGATCCTTCCGTGATAGAATCGATCGCCGAGCCGTACGTGAAGCTGGATGTGATTTCGCCGGCCACTTATCTCGGGCAGATCATGGAACTAATGGGGACGCTGCGCAGCGAATACCGCAACACCGAATATATCGACCAGGAAAGGGTGCTGCTTACGTTCGAGGTGCCTTTGACCGACATCATCGTCAATTTCCATGACGACTTAAAAAGCGCGACCAGCGGTTTCGCTTCGATGAACTATGAGATAATCGGCGAAAGGGAAAGCGAGCTGATCAAGTTGGATATTCTGGTGGCTGGCGAAAAAGTGGAAGCTCTTTCGCGTATCGTGCACAAAACCCGCGCATTCGCCGAAGGAAAGGTGGCCGTGGAGAAACTAAAGGACGCGATCCCGCGGCAAAACTTCGCCATTGCCATCCAAGCTGCTGTCGGCGGCAAAGTGATCGCCCGCGAAACGATCAAGCCTTTCCGTAAAGACGTGACGAGCAAGTTGTACGGCGGAGATTTTTCGCGCAAGAAAAAACTCCTGGAAAAGCAGAAAAAGGGCAAAAAGAAGATGAAAAACATCGGCCGGGTGGCCATCCCGTCGGAAGCTTTCCTGGCGGTGCTTAAGCGTTAGTTATTTTTTTACCATACGGGGCGGAAAATATCTTCCATTTCAAAAAAAGGAGGATGGCCATGATCGGGAGAGTTGAAAGGGAGGAGGCTTTTTTCGGAGCTTTTTTGCTGGTGGGTGTGGCCATTGAGTGCGTAGCTGTCCGGCTTGCCGGCATCCCAGGAGGGTTGGCTTGCGGTATGGCCTTGGTTTCCGTGGGCTTGGCGGCGCTTACATTGGCAAGTGTCCGCCATTTGCCCAAAATTCAAAGCCGAGGGTGCGGTGAGGAAAAAGTTTCGATGGCAGCTTTGTTTGCCTGGGCAATGCTCGCGCTGTTTGTCGGAGCAATGGCGCTCATTTCTTGTCATGAATTAAAGTGCGCGCTGTCTTAAAAGCGGCGGGGAAATAATTCCCCGCCGCCTTTTTTTGGGCACTCTTGTCGAAAAACGGCTGAGAGGCTAAAATATATCCATGAGTTATCAAAAAAGAAAAAGGCGCGCAAAAATCGCCTGGATAATAATATCGGTGCTGGGCGTGCTTTCCATGCTTGGGATGCTTATCGCCCCCGCATTGCGCTAAAAGCAATGACCAGGGAAAAAGCGCAAACAGCAAGAGCGGTTTTTACGGGAGCGATGTTTGTGGCCGGGATTTTGGTTATCGGTTTGGTTGCCTACGGGGCTGCCAGGGAAGCTTACCGCAACAGAAAAATAGAGCGGGAAGTGGAAGCACTCCAGATCGAAGCGGAAAGGGTGCGCAGTCACAGCGCCCAACTGGAGCAACGGATAAAATATTTTGAAAGTCCGCAATTCCAGGAAATGGTCGGCAAAGAAAAACTCAATATGCGCAAAGAGGGGGAAGAGGTGGTGGCGCTCAGGTTGCGCGAGCAGCCGGCCGCGGCAGGACAAGAAAAGGGCAGCGAGGAACAAGGGGTGCAGTTGGAGAAAAAGAGCAACTGGCAGAAGTGGCGCGAACGCTTCTTTGCATATTGAGCGGCGAAGATAAAAAAGCTAAAAGCTAAAAAAATGGCAGTAGAAAACAAAACCGGAAAAATGAAAGTAAAAGCCTCTACGGTTATCTGGGCGGTGGTTTTGGTGGCGCTAGGAGCTTTTATTGCAGCACTTATCACGACTTATGCCAGTGAACGCACCAATCCGGTGGGGAGAGTATTATCCAGAACGCTTCCGTTGCCGGCGGCTACGTTGGGGATGGGCTCGGTGGTAAGCATTGCCGAGTTGGAGGCGGACACCGCTTCGCTCAAGAAATTTTATGAAAATCAGGATTTTTCCAAAGCGGGTATCCGGATTGATTTTTCTACCGAAGAGGGAAGAAAGCGTCTTTTAGTGAAGGAGCGAGAGGTATTGAGCAAGCTGATTGAAGATAAGGCGCTGGAGAAATTGGCCCGCGAAAAGGGTATAACGGTAACGGAAGAGGATTTGCGAGAAAACGTGGACAAGGAATTGGAGCGTTACGGAACACGAGAAGATGTGGAGAAAGAGTTGGAGCGGTTGTATGGTTGGACCTTGCAAGATTTTAAAAAACGAGTCGTGCGTCCCAGGTTGATCCAAGAAAGGTTGGAAAAAGCGGTGCGGGAGGAATTGGGCGCCACTGAAACAGCCAAGCAGCGTATTTTTCAGGCACAGCAAGAACTTAGAGCGGGGGCGGATTTTGCCAAAGTTGCGGAAAAATATTCGGAAGGAGGAAGCGGCAAAGAAGGCGGAGAACTGGGCTGGGTGTCAAAAAGTCAGGTGATCAAGGAACTGCAAGAACCTCTTTTTGGCCAAGAAGTTGCCGGAGAAAAATACCAGATAACAGAAAGCGAGATCGGCTTGCACATAGCGGAGGTTTTGGAAAAAAAGAAAGAAGGCGGCGAGGACGTAGTAAGGGTCAGGCAAATTTTTGTGCGTAAGCGCACCTTTGCTGACTGGTTGGCGGACGAAATGCGCAAAATGACTGTAAGCGTGCCCTTGGCGGGCATGAGCTGGGATGAAGAAGGCGCGCAAGTGGAATTTTCCAGTCAGGAAATGAAGGATTTTGAGCAGAGAGTGCGTCAGGATGCCCAAGGAGATGCCTCGATGGCGTTCTGATTGTCAAAATAAATTATCTGCATAATAAATAAATTAAAAAAATATGGCCAAGCCAGTAGTGAATGAAGATTTGTGTATCGGATGCGGAACATGTGAGTCTCTTTGTCCGAATGTATTCAAGATCGAAGGAGGAAAATCGCATGTGGTAAGCGAAGAGTGCGGCGATTGCGATTGCCAGGAAGCGGCGGACAGCTGCCCGGTGAATGCCATTTCGGTGGAGTAATTTATTTGGGAGGATTTCCCATAGGAAAAAGTTTGCTCAAAAGGCGCGCCGGAGCGCTCCCGGCGTGGGAAGTTCCGGTGCGCCTCTTTGTATAAGAGAGAACAAGGTATAAGTGAGAATAAGTTTCAAAAATGCTTATGGAAGAGGATATCAAAAAAGAAAATGCCCGGGAGGAAACTTATGAAATAGAACGGCCTCGCCGCAATGCCCCAAGCTGGGGTGCGGTTATCGTGGTGGCGGTTTTGGCAGCAGCGCTTGTTTCGAGCGTGTTTGGTTTTATGGCGGGAGCTGTAGCCAAAAAAGTCATTCCCCTCGTCGAAAAGCAGTTGGGCTTGGATGCTTTGCAACAGCCTTCAAGTGAAGAAATTCAAGAAAGCCGTCAGCGGGTGGTTTTGGAAGATAGCGCGGTGATCGATTCGGTGGAAAAAGCGCGCCCGGCCGTGGTCAGTATCGTCATTAGCAAAAACGTGCCCCAGATGAGAGACTTTTTCGGCGATCCGTTTGGTTTCGGTTTTCCGGAATTTTTCGGTCCTGAAGGATCATCCGGAGGAGAGCAGCAAGTGGGTGGAGGAAGCGGCTTTTTTATCAGTGAGGATGGATTGATCGTGACCAACAAACACGTGGTGGATGACATGAATGCGGAATATACCGTGGTTACCAACGAAGGCAAGGAATACAGCGCTAAGGTATTAGCCAGAGATCCTTCCCAGGACATTGCTGTTATCAAAGTAGACGGAAGCGGTTTTCCGATTTTGGAGCTGGGCGATTCTGGCAATGTGCGCGTAGGACAAACCGTGATTGCCATCGGCAACAGCTTGGGCGAATTTTCCAATACGGTCAGCCGGGGGATAATTTCGGGCTTGGGACGCAACGTTACCGCCGGTTCGGAATTTGGCGGGCAAACCGAAAGACTGACGAACATAATCCAAACGGACGCGGCAATCAATCCCGGAAATTCGGGCGGGCCACTTATAGACATAAATGCCAAAGTGATAGGCGTCAATGTGGCCATGGCGCAAGGGGCGCAAAACATCGGCTTTGCGCTGCCTATCGACCAGGTGAAGCGCGTGGCAGAACAAGTGCGTACGACCGGACGTATTTCCACGCCCTTTTTGGGCATTCGTTACGTTAATGTGGACAAACAGCTCCAGCGTGAAAACGATCTGCCGTTTGATTATGGTGTGCTGGTGTTGCGCGGCAACCGCATGACTGATTTGGCAGTGATACCCGGATCGCCGGCAGACAAAGCGGGGATTGTGGAAAACGACATCGTGTTGGAAGTGGACGGGGAAAAAATAAACGAAAAAAATCAATTGGGCGATTTGATTGCGCGGCGTAATGTGGGTGATACAGTCACGCTCAAGGTCTGGCATCGGGGAGAAACCAAGGATGTGCAGGTAAGATTGGAAGAGCGTAAAGGTTAAGAAAAAAAAGAAAAGGACACGAGAAAATCACGAGCAAGGCAGTTTGCTAACCGGCGAAACCAAAGTTTTTATGATGGATACCAATAAATTCACTACTAAAACGCAGGAAGCTTTGCGTAAAGCGCAGGAATTAGCTTTTTCGCTTTCGCAACAACAGGTGGACGTATTGCATCTGCTCAATGTTCTGGTTGTCCAGGAGGGATCAATCGTGCCGCTTATTTTGCGCAAAATCGGAGTGGATACGGAGCAAGTAGCCAGAGTCGCTCTTTCTGGAGCCAAGGGGGTGCCGAAGATGGCGGAGGGAGGTGCCGGGCAAATATATATCACGCCTTTGCTTATGCAGGTTTTGGAGCAGGCGCAGAGGGAAATGCAAATCATCGGGGATGAATTTGTGTCCACAGAGCATCTCTTGTTGGCCTTGCTTTCGGTGGAAAGCGCGGTCAAATCTTTGTTGCTTGCAAATGGCGTTTCCTATGAAGAAGTGCTCAAGATCCTTTCTGAGGTGCGAGGCGCGCAAAAAGTGGATTCTCCCGAGCCGGAAGGAAAATTTCAGGTGATTGAAAAATATACTTTGAATCTGACGCAAATGGCGCGGGCCGACAAGCTGGATCCGGTCATCGGACGCGATGAAGAAATCCGCCGTGTCATGCAAGTGCTTAGCCGGCGCAGCAAGAATAATCCGGTACTTATCGGTGAAGCAGGAACAGGCAAGACCGCGATAGTGGAGGGGTTGGCACAGCGCATTGTTTCCGGGGATGTGCCGGAGAATTTGAAAGACAAGGAAATAATATCTTTGGATTTGGGAGCTCTTTTGGCCGGCGCCAAATTTCGCGGCGAGTTTGAGGACCGCCTGAAAGCGATTCTTAAAGAAACGGAACGTGCCGCGGGAAAATACATAGTATTCATAGACGAACTGCACACCTTGGTGGGGGCGGGCGCGACCGAAGGAGCCTTGGACGCGTCCAATATGCTCAAGCCGGCTTTGGCGCGCGGCAGACTGCGCACTATCGGGGCGACGACCACCAAGGAATACCAGAAATACATAGAAAAAGATGCCGCACTGGAAAGAAGATTTCAGCCGGTTATGGTGGCAGAACCTTCGACGGAAGATACGGTAGCCATACTTCGCGGCATCAAGGAAAAATATGAACTCCATCATGGCGTTAGGATAACTGATAGCGCCCTGGAAGCGGCAGTTAAACTTTCGCAGCGGTATATAAGCGATCGGTTTTTGCCGGATAAGGCGGTGGATTTGATAGACGAAGCCGCCAGCGCGCTCAGGATGGAAATAGATTCCATGCCGACGGATATCGACAGGCTGGAAAGGTCCATTCGTCGTTTGGAGATAGAAAAAAAGGCGCTTCAGAAAGAAAAAAATGCGGAAACCAGGCGCAAAATAGTGAAAATAAACAAGGAGCTTTCCGAACTTAAGGCAAGGTCGTCGGTTTTGACATTCCAATGGAAAAGCGAAAAGGAGTTGATAACTTCCAGTCGCGAACACAAAAAGGAAATAGACCGCTTGCGTTCAGAGGCTGAACAAGCGGAAAGGCAAGGGAAACTCGACAAAGTGGCGGAAATCAGGTACGGCAAAATTCCGGAACTGGAAAAGAAGATAGAAAGTGAAGCCAAAAAACTCAATCGTATCCAGAAAGAAAAGCAGATCCTCAAAGAGGAGGTTGACGAAGAGGATATCGCCCGAGTAGTGGCGCGTTGGACGGGAATACCGGTCTCTAAAATGTTGCAAAGCGAAATGGAAAAACTTGCGCATGCCGAAGAAGAGCTTTCCCGAAAAGTAATAGGGCAAGATGAGGCGATCAAGTCCGTGGCAAACGCGATTCGGCGCTCTCGTAGCGGTATAAGCGAAGAAAGACGCCCCATCGGATCTTTCCTGTTTTTGGGACCGACGGGTGTGGGTAAAACCGAATTGGCCAAAACCTTGGCAGAGTTTTTGTTTGATGATGTCCGAGCGCTGGTAAGATTGGATATGAGCGAATACATGGAATCTCATTCGGTAGCCAAGCTCATCGGCTCTCCTCCGGGTTACGTGGGATATGAAGAGGGAGGGCAACTGACGGAAATAGTGCGGCGGCGTCCTTACAGCGTCATTTTGCTGGATGAAATAGAGAAAGCGCATCCCCAAGTTTTCAATATGCTGCTGCAAGTGTTGGATGACGGAAGACTTACGGATGCAAAAGGGCGCACGGTCAGTTTCAAGAATGCGGTGATCGTGATGACATCCAACATCGGATCGGATATCATATACAGTATGGGAGAGTTTGGCTTTTCCGGAGAGCGTGAGGCGCAAAAGGGGATTCGGGAAGAAGAGATGCGTTCCAGGGTGTTTTCTGGTTTGCGGGAGCATTTTAAGCCGGAATTCCTTAATCGGCTGGATGAAATAATCATCTTCCATCCGCTTGCTCCTAAAACACTGGAAAAGATAGTGGATTTGCAAATACGCAAAGTGGTGGCGCGCCTTAAGGAAAAAGGCATCGCCTTACGTATCGGAGCGGACGTGAAGGCTTATCTCAGCAAAAAAGGGTATGATCCTCTTTATGGCGCAAGACCTTTGGGTCGCGTAATCCAAAGTGACATCCTGGATGAGTTGGCGCTCAGGATCATTGAAGGGTCACTTGGTGCAAGGGATACGATAAAGATTTTTACCAAAGAGGGGCGGATAATGTTTGAAAAGCAGTAAGGGCGCTAAAATTCAAAGCCAAAAAAGATTATGTTTTTCCACCTCTCGGTATTTCTTCAAAGCGCGCTGTTTACCGTGGTCGTCGCTTTTGGCAGTGGAAAGGCGGCAGGGGAATATCTGACAGAGACGGGTTTGGGCGGCGCATTGCTGGCTGCTGCGGCTTTGTTTTTGGGGGGATGGTATTTCGGGCGCGTTGCGCAGCGCCTGGCGCAGCGCCGTCTTTTGGGAGTTTTGCCAATCCTTCTTTTGCCGGCAGCGATTGCCTCTTCGCTGCTGGTCGATGATTTGGTGCAACGTAAAATGCTCGCGTTTATTGCCGGTGCGGTTTATTACGCCATAGCCTTGGGCGCGCTGAGAATTCGCGGCTGCGCCAAAGACCAGACCGCGCGCTCACTGCTTGCCGCAGCCACTATCGCGACCATGTTTTTGGTATATGCTTCGGCATACGGAATATATCTTAATTTTGCCATTTCCCTGGGGATACTGCTTTTGGTTTTAGCTGCCGCAACCGCTCTGGCCACTTTTCAGTACCTCTCTTTGCTCAGTGAAGACCGTTCCAAGGTGAGAGCATATGCGGCGCTGAGCGCCATGCTCATGCTCGAAGCTTTCTGGGGGCTTTCGCTTTGGCCTTTCGGTTACTTGACAACGGGGGTTATCGCGCTTATTTTTTACTATGTGCTCTGGGACACCATCCAGTGTCATTTAGCTCAAATGCCGCTCAAGGGAAGGGTTATCGCCAATGTGTCCTTGCTTGTCGTGCTGGCTTCGGCGGTATTGGCCACCACCAGATGGATTCCGGTCGTGTAAAAATTGAAGATAAAGATATGATTTTTTCAACAAAAGTATTTAGGAAAATGGTTAAGTGGGGAGCGCTGGCGGCGCTCGTTTTTGTGTTAGGCGGGATCGGCGGAGTGTTTTTGGACCGCAGCGTTCTTCCCAGGCTTCGCACCAGCGCGCTTGGTGAAAAATCCGAGCTGCTACGTCGTTTGGGTGAAAACGTTACCATCATCAACCGCACGGAACAAATAACGGTACGCGAAGACGATTCGGTAAATGCCATCGCTTCTAGGGCGGCAGCTAGTGTGGTCAATATCATTTCGCTGGCAGAAGACTCTTCCCGAACACGTTCCTTCAAGGCTCAGCAGCCCAAAAGCCAAAGCGGCACGGGTGTAATTATGACCAGTGACGGCTTGATTGTGACGTATCGCAGTGCCATCATCGAAAGCGACGCCAGCTATAAAGTTTTTTTGCAAAGCTCGCAGGTGCATGATGCGGAACTTTTGGGGATAGATGAGTTTACTAATCTCGCCTATCTAAAGGTAAATGCCGATAACTTGTCGGCCGTATCGCTGGGAAATTCGGATGATTTGCGTCCGGGCAAGAAATTGATCGCGATCGGCAACAGCTTTGGCGAATACCAAAACCGTTTTTCTGCAGGATTGCTCAGCAATGTCGCCAAAACTTTCCCGATCAGCGGCCAAGCTCTTTCTTCAAGCGAAAAATTGGAGGGGGTTTTCGAGACGGATTTCAATAACCAGCGCGAATATGTGGGGGGTCCCGTGGTAAGTTACAGCGGGGATTTAGCCGGAATCGTGGGCGTGGCCATGGTGGACGGAGCAGCGCATTACTTCCAAATTCCTTCCAATAAAGTAAAGGAATCGCTTGCCAGGGCAATCGCCGGAGAATTTGGCGAACGTTCGGTACTGGGAGTTTATTACGTGCCGATAACCAAGGAATACGCCATAGCTAACGGACTTCCCTCGGACCGGGGCGCTCTCATTTATTCGCCGAGCGGCAATCAGGGACTGGCGGTTATTCACGGCAGCGCAGGCGAAAAAGCCGGCCTTAGGATAGGCGATATAGTGACAATGGTCGGCAATAAAGGAGTCAACCTGGACAATCCTTTGGCCAATTTGGTTTCCGAATATAAAAAAGGAGAAAAGATGCAGCTGACCATCATGCGCGCAAACGAGGAAAAGAAAATAGAGGTCCAGTTGTAAAAAGAGAGAGGAAGAGCAAAGCGAAAAGGAAAAAGGCGGTGCTTGGAAAGGGCGCTGCTTTTTTGAGAGGAAAAGGCGGAGCGGTATTGACAGATTTACTTTTTTGTGCTAATCTCTTACGTTAAGCATATTAAGCCAATAAGTAACTAATTTAAGCTAAAAAATATGAAAAAGAGCTTTTGGGGCGCGTTTGTATTGGCGATATTGGTCGCCTTGGGAACTGTTTCGATCGCCTTGGCGGACGTAGTTGTCAAAAACAGCAATGACATAACCAACATAAACAGCGCTACGGCCAATTCAGCTTCTTCGGCTACAGCTACCGGTGGTTCAGTGACCGTAACCAATGGTGCAGGAGGATCTTGTGCTGATTGCGGCGGCGGAAATGCCACCGTTACGGCTACCGGCGGGACCGGAGTTTCTAATTCTCAAGCTCAAGCTGCCGCTTATCAAAACAGCTCTGTCAAGTCAGATACCAAGGTAACGGTAGATGACGACAAGGACGATAAGGACAAAAAGGGCGGCAAGAAGTCTTACCGCAAAGATTCCCAAAAGCGCATCCTTCCGGCTACCGGAACGGATGGCACGGTCCTTATGGGAATCGGCGCGTTGGCGCTGTTGGTGGGATTTGCCGGGATGCGCAAGCTTTCGGTGAAGGCCTAATCCCCAGCGGCCAATAAAAAGCGCGATAAGAAAAACAAGATGCGCGATTATTCCAAAATAAAGATATTTCTCCCAAAGGCCGCTTTTGTTTGCGGCCTTTTCCTGGCAGCTTTCTTTTTGGGTTTTTATGTCGTGAACATGGATTTTTCCGGCGTAGCAGACAAGGAAAGCGCCGAAAAAAGGCAAGGAATTTCTTTTGGAAACGAACAACTTGCCCAAAAGATGGGGAATATCTCATTCGCCTTGGAAAGTTATGAGGATTTTGCGGCGCGCTACGCCCTTGTTGGGCAAAACGCGGCAATGGAGGCGGACGCGGACAAGGACGGGTTGGTTAATTATGCGGAATACGTTCACGGGACCAATCCGATTCTGGCGGATACGGACGGCGATAAATTTTCGGACCGGCAGGAGCTGAGCAATGGCTACGATCCGGCCGCGCCGGGCGACGCCAAACCGTGGGTCACCGTTTCCATAGCCAAGATAGGTGTGGAGGCTCCCCTGGTATGGTCCAAGAGCTTGGACGAAAACGAGCAGCTTAAGGATCTGGAAAAGGGGCTCAGTCATTTCCCCAAGACCGCCGCACCCGGGCAGATCGGGAACATGGTCATCTCCGGTCATTCCAGCAATTACTTTTGGGCTAAGGGAGATTATAACCATGTCTTTAAGGACTTGGGCGACTTGAGCAAGGGCGATGTTGTCAAAGTTAAGGTGGTGCAAAACAACGGACGCATGCTCGGATACGAATACGAGGTCACGGAAAGTTTTGTTACCGCGCCGGATGACGAACGGATATTTGCCGATTCGGACAAGGAGACACTAACCCTTTCCACCTGTTGGCCGCTAGGCACCAATTTTAAGAGGATTATCGTGAAAGCCCAGTTGGTGCGCTAAGCGCCATGTCGAGAAAAGAAAAAGAGCCGCCTTTTCGGGCGGCTCTTTTTTGTATAGTCGATTATTCCTTTTGATAAAGCAAATTCAGCCATACCATTGACAAAAGCCTTATTTTTTGCTACAATAGACTGTTCCGATGAGAATGCGCGGGCCGTATCCGACCCACAAAACCTCAAGGAACACCTACCTTGAAAACCGAATACGACGGTTAAAATAGAGAACGAAACGACCACAAAGGAGGATTACCATGAAACGGATCTTGATGGCAGTATTGGCAGTATTGGCGCTGGCGAGTATATCGTTGGCAGACGTGACATTGGAGAATGAAAACAACATCCGCAACGAGAACACCGCGACGGCGAATGCCACTTCCGCGGCAAACGCGACCGGGGGAAATGTAGATTTCCAAAACAGTTACATCGTTCCGGTCCAGCCCTACAACGTGAATGCTCCGGCGCCTATCCAAAGCGGCCCCGAGCTCAGAATCGGGGAATGGGGGCTTTTTCTGCCGCTGCTGTTCACAGTAGCGTCCTATGAGCAGGCCCTTTCGCTTTCGGACAATTATTACGGCCTTTTCGTTTCCAATCGGATCGGAGATGAAGCCATAATGATGAGGGGATTGGAACCCACCACCTCGGTAACGCTAGTCAAATACTGGGGCAGGGGTCCGGGCGACGAGTACGTAGCCTCTTTTCCGGTTTACGGCAAAAAGAGGGACCAGCTCGAAGGCCTGATAGGCCTGGCTCTGAAAAGAGCCATGGAGCTGGGCGCAACGAAAGTCGGCATCATGATCCGGACCATTAAAGAGATCAATACCAAAGGTCTTTCAATGGGAACCGGTGCCGGAGTCGGCCTTTACGTGCCCTGCAACAGCGGCGTCGGAACGGGGGTAAACTTCGGGGCGTATATAAGCAACACCAAAACCGAGGACATGTACGAACTCAATATCGTCTGTCTGAGGGGCGGTGCTGTGGAAATTGCGCCTCCGACCATCAAGCCTGAACCTGAGCAGCCCCAAAAGCCGTGCGATATGGCGGAAATAGACAGGAGGATAAGGGAGCGCGAGAAGTTGATAGATAAGTGTGATTACTTCAGTTTCAACAACTTTTCACTCCGCGTCCCCAATGCCGAAGATTATCTGCGAAAGTGGGTATGCAGCGACTACAAGGATAGGGCTTCCCTTGCCAAGGGGATTTTCAATCTCGAGATAGCCGAGCGTAATCATCTGTACGGTCGCGATATCAAGGACCATGCGGACTCGGAAGATCTCATCAAGAGAACGAACCGCTGGCTTGCGAGCGCCATCTATGCCCGCGATGGAAAGGTCGATGCTTATTACAAGCATTACAAATCCTTCCACAAGGGGGAGAAGGGCAAATGGGAGCGGAAGATGATTTTGAAGCAACGGGAAAAACTCGAGCGCTTCTATAAAAAAATCGTCATCCGTTAAGCGACTACGAGGGTGGGCTCAGTCAATGAGCCCACCCGCAACCATATCTGGAGGAGGAAATCATGAATATCGTATCAATCGTATCATTAGTCAGTATATCCCTTTTCTTCTTCACTGCTCCGGCTTTTGCCGAACTGGCAGGCGAAGATCCGGAACAACTCCTTCCTGTTGCCTCCGCTCCGACAGAGCGCACACCGTCTTATTCCGATGAGCTTGCGATCGAGATGAGAAAGCTCAAGGGAGAAGCTTTGTCCGCCAAGAAAGCGGCCAATGAGACTTCTGACCGCGTGTCCATCGGGAATATCCTGATGGGCCGCAAAATCGAGGCCAGCACCAAAGCCACTACCGAGATGGCCAAAGAGGTGAATGCGCTGGTCAAAGAGACCAGGCAGAACTCCGAGGCTATCCGGAATGTCTCAAAGAGAACCACAGCGGGATTTCTTGTGCTTGCTATCGTCATTGGAGTGCTGGCAATATTCGTTCGCCGAAGCCGCGCTTACATGACGCAAGCAATTGCGCCTGTGGCGCAAGCAATTGCGCCTGTGGCGCAAGACGTGGCAGCAATCTCCGAAGGCATCAAAACCGTTCACTCTGGCATCGTTGCTATCCAGGACGGAATAACAAATGCCAATGCCGGTATTGCAGCCGCGCGAGCCGATCTTGTCGGTGCGCGGGAAGAAATCAAAAATTCCTTCCGGCGCGCTTTCGAGGAGCTACCGCAGAGTAGTGCGGAAGCGGTGCGGGCACTCGGCGAAGAGGAAAGGGTCTATGAAATCTCGGGGAAAAAGGTAACCATCATCCCCGAGAAATCGCGGACCGGCTCGGGCTTTGTTTCCCTGAAGGTGAATCTCTCGGGAAAAAGGCAAGTAGTCAATGAGAACGTCTTCGACCTCGAGGCCGAGGAAGTTCTCGAGAAATTCATTCTCGGCGAATTCCACAAGGAAGGAGCCGTGGGTTGCGAAGAACAAAAAAAGGTCTTCAGCGACCTGAAAGAGAAAGGCCGAATCACGATCGAAGTGATCTAGGCCAGATGTTCGCAGATGCGGGCGGCAATATCCATTGCCGCCCTTTTTTTATCGGAAAATAAGTTTTTTCCCTTGACAAGGTGCGTTTTTTCCCTTAAATTCAAAGGTCATCATTTAGGGACGGAAAATGCAGATAGCTTTCATCGGAAAAAGAAAAGATGGATCCTGGCGCGGGGAATTGAGTTCCGGCGCTTTGGAGCTGGCGCGGAGAATGGCCGCCGCCGGACACAGCGTTTTTTTGTATGCGGATGGCATCCAAAGCGATCCGCGGCAAGGGATCATAACGGTCTCCACTCCCAAAACCGTAGCCAAGATTTTCGGCAAACAAGGTTATGCCGTTTGGGCAGCCGGTCATTGCTTGATGCGCCCTTACGATGCGGCGCATTTTACCGAGGATTTGCCGTTAAAAGCAAGAATCTTGGTGCGAACTTTAAGGTTTTTCAAAAAAAGAACGGCGGTGGTGGAAGAAAGGGTCGGTTTTGCCGTGGAGGCGCACCTTACTTCGAACGCGAAAGTGTTAAGCGAAGCCAATCTCAAAAGCAAGCGTTATTTTTTGGCCAAATCCCACCTGGGAAAAGAAAGCGGCCTGCACCAATTGGTGGAAGCATTCAAGCGCCTGGAGGATACGGCCAAAGTGCCCAATGCTTTCAAGTTAGTGATTGTGGCCCAAGGGGAAACGGATGATGATTATGCCAGATATTTGGAAATGATTTGCCACGGACGGGAAAACATCCTGCTGGTTTGCCTTGCGGACGAAGCGGCCTTAGGGCAACTGCTTATGCACGCTTATTTGTTTGTGCATCCTTCCACGTCCGCCAAAGACGATATCTCTTTAAGGCAAGCCATGAGTTACGGTTTGGCCACGCTGGCAAGCGGCAAGCACGACCGCTCCGCCGGGCGGATCGGATTTGTTTTCAAAGAAGGGGTGGCCGAACTGGGAGACAAATTGGCATACCTGTTGGCCCGGCCAGACGAAGTGGCCAAAGCGGCGGCGCTTTCATACGAGCATGCGCGTGTAAGGTACGGCTGGGAAACGCTCATGGAAAAAACACTCAAGAGATACGCGCACCAAACGAAGTGATCTATTAATTTTCAATAAAGCAACGATATGGAAAAAATTTCCGCATGGAAGGGAAGACTGGGGAAGCGTTTCGCATTCATATTTGCCCTGCTCTTTTTGGTTATTTTGGCAATTTCCTTGCGCAATTCGGCAGCTTACGAAAGCGAACTGAAGGTTTTGGTTTTGCTTGAATCCGAAAGCGCCGCTTTGCAGCAACAGCGGATCACGGATGTTTTGGCTCAGCTTCCGCTCACATTGGATTTTTATGACTACATGCTCGACACTTCCCAGGTATTGAGCGAGTCCGAAGGAAAACTCAGCGCAAGCCGCCGCCTGGAGGCCTGGGGAAAAACTCTGGACGTGGGGCGCATTCCCGACAGAAAGGGAGCCATTATTGTCCTTAAGGCGAAGGCCAACAGCGGCGAAAGCGCCCAGATCATCGTGCGCGACACTTTTCGGGCGCTGGTGGAATCTTCCAGTAGGCTGTATGATGCCAAAACCGAGGTGCAATTGCGCGCCATAGACGGTCCGCATACGCTCAAAGCGAATAGGGATTGGCTCCGGCTGCTTTCGGGCAGCATCGCGCTGGCCTTGGCTGGGGCGCTTATGCTTGAATATGCTTGGGATAACTTAGAAAATGCGGCAAAAGCATTGCGCAGCAAGACCCGCACGGATATTTCCGAAAAAATCAAGGCGCTGCGCGATTTGATTGTGCCGGCAAAAGAAGAAGACGCAAAAGGAGTGGAATCCTTGGAGGGGTTTTACGAAAAAGAAACTCCCGAGGAAAAGAAGGAGGGAACGTTGACGCAAGCGGCAAATTACCAAATGGAAGAAACTCCCGTGCGCGGCACCTATCCCAATTTTCCGGAAATGCCTGTCCAGCAAGAAAGGAAGGCGCTCGCTCCGGACAATTTGCCGATAGCGGACGTGCCTGTTTTCGGGCAAGCTCCGGACAATTTGCCGATAGCGGAAAAGGAGGTTATTGAAGAGCAGCCGCTTTTGGAAAAGGAACCCACCGCAGAGGAACTCAAAGCTCGCCTCAATCAGTTGCTGAAAGGCAGGATGTAAGTAAAAAAGTGACAAGGAAAAAGCTGCAAATAATGTCTAGGGAATACTCAAACAAATTCTGGATCGCCTTTTGGGGCATAGCAGCCATCTTTTTGACCGGCTGGTATTTCTATTGGGAAGGGAAAAACAAAGGCATGGGAGCCGCCGTGGAGAAAGCGGTCAGTTCTTTGCCCATAAGCAAAGAAAAAAAGGATGTTTATGGCGCTGTGGCCAAAATAGGCGACTATTTCCTTTTTACCAACGGCGCGGAGCGCAACGTGCTTGTTTTGCTCCAAAATGAAATGGAATTGCGTCCAGGCGGGGGATTTTTGGGAGCTTTTGCAATCATCCGGATAAAGGACGGCAAAGTCGTTTCCATGGAAACGCACGACCTTTCCAATTTTGACCGCACCATCCCGCCCGTCCTCTCACCGCCTTATCCCATCAAAGAAACGATGCGCACCCGCGCGTGGAAAATGCGCGACAGCAATTGGTCGCCGGATTTCAAAACCAATGCTGCCCAAGCCTTGGAAATGTATCGTTTAGGCGGCGGAAAGGAGAGGTTCGACGCCATCGTGGCGATCAACGGACGGGTTTTGGAAACTCTCTTGGCAGTGACCGGACCGGTGGAATTGGAAGGGTATCCCGGCGCTTATGACAGCGAAAGCGCGATTCTCAAACTGGAATACCAGGTGGAAAAAGGTTTTGACGAGCAGGGAATTGAAAGAAGCGACCGCAAGGTGGTGATGGGCGAACTGGCCGGGGCTATCGCGGGTAAACTCGAAGAAGCTTCGCTTAAAAGCAAGGTGTCTTTGGCGCAGCTGCTCATGGATGATTTGGAAAAGAAAGACATTCAGCTTTTTTTCTTTGACGAAGAACTGCAGCAAGCCGCGGAAAAGGCCGGATTTGCCGGCAGGATGGACGCAAAGTGGGATGGCGATTACCTGTTGGCCGTGGATGCCAACCTGGGATCGTACAAGAGCGATTATTACGTCAAGAGGGAGATGGATTACTCCGTAGATCTTTCAGGGGAAGCGCCTTTGGCCAAGTTGAAGATAACCTATACGCACACAGCCAAACAGCGCGACTGGATGACCAAGGACTACCTTACTTATCTGAGAGTATATGTGCCCGAAGGATCCTGGTTGACCGAGAGTAGCAATTTTGACGATGCGCGATTTGGCAACGAGGGAGAAAGGAAATATTTCGGCGCGCTTGTCCGAGTGCCGCTCGCTTCTTCCAAGACCGTGGAGTTGGTTTATGCTTTGCCCAAAGAGCTCAAGGAAAAGCCGTACGACCTGCTCATCCAAAAACAATCCGGAACAGGACAGGTGCCGCTGGGCGTGCATATCACTTTTCCTGATGGAAGAAAGGACGGCTTTGCTAAATTGCTGGACAAGGACATGGTCCTAGGAGAAGTGTTGGAATAATCTCGATTTTAGCAGATTTGATATATTTTGTTCTTTTATAAAAAAATAAATGAAGCGGGAGGTGCGGCATGGAAATCAAGGTGGCTTTTGTGCCTACGGCGGGAATTAGGGAGGCGGCGTATTGGGGCAAGCTGCGTTTGCCGGTTATATTTAGCTGGCCGCTTTGCAAGTGGTTTTGCGTTTTGCTTGGCTGCAAAATCAAACTAACAGGCAAGTTCAAAGAGGAAACCGTGGCTCGGCTGGAGGCGGCAGCTCGGCTGTACCGCGAGGGTAGGGCCGAGTTGATATTCGTGGCTGGGGGTTGGAATCCCAACATCAAACCATCTGTTGCGCAGCGGATGCGCGAGTATCTCATTGACGTAAAACAACTTCCGGTAGGTGTGGTTTTTGCTGAAGATAATGAGGGCAGCGTGCAAACCAGTGGTAATGCAAACAGTTTGGTGCAATTTTTGGTGCCGCTGAGCGCGCAACAAATAAAAGTTTGGTTGTGCTCCAGTTGGTACCATAATGGGCGGGTGCGCAAAGATATCGAACTGGCCGCCAAGCGATATGATCGCGACATCCGCTCGGTGCCGCAAATTGGCTTTGCAAGAAAAGATGTGTGGCCGCCGCTGACGCGCGAGTGCGTGGGGCGCGAATATTTGTTCAACGTGCTTTCTGAGCCCATTAAGCGCTTGGCAAGTTTGTCTCCCAGGCTATTGGCAATTTTTGACAAAAGGGAGCGGCAAGCAAGGACGCACAGTGGAAAGGTCGAGGATGATCAGGTGTAATTGCATCATGTCAAAAATATTTCTATTTCAAAGAAAGTGAGGGCAGTGAAATGAAAAAGAGCAGGTGGTACGAAGTGGCAACCTTCGTTGCGATAATGATGTTTTCCGGCGCAGCATTTGCAATGCAGGAAGGCGGTGTATCTACAAGATTTGTTTTGCCAATATTTACTGCTGGCGCAATAATCATCGGCTTGCTTGTCTCAAAAGCGGCCAAGTGCAACGTGTATGAATCCATGCATCGCGATTGGCATGATTTTCCTTACGGCGCGGAAATTATCTTATTGGGATATGCCAGGGAGATCGGCGGCCAAGACTACGTAATTGCCCGAAAGCCGAACGAGAAAGATTTGCTGGTGCTAAGTAGTTTTCCTGTGTGGCGCCTTGCTGACAAATACAAATGCGCTCACCTATTAGTGAGAAAGAGGGAAGGCACGGAAGTTGATATTGTTGGTGTGAATGATATTGGGCAGGGAGCTGACTTGCCGTCAGGAAGGTCTTCAATAATGGCGTAGAATAAATCGGTGTAGTAGTCATTCAAAGGGAGGATAGTTATGAATTACAAAGTGTATGGCGGGGAAAATGCTGCTCCGACGGTGGCGGATTTTTTTGGGCAACTCAGGGATATTCATGAGAAATTTTTTGGCAACCTGAGTCGGTTTATTTTTACCGACACATGCTCCGAGGTTTGTGACAGCGAAGGTCGTTCTGCTCCTTATGTTGAGCTTTGCCATGAAGAGGGCGAAGAGGACTCAGTGCGGAGGCTGGGCGAAATCATTACCCAGGACACCATTTTGGATGTCAGGATACCTGTAAGCCTGATAACATGCATCAGGAGCAAAAACAGGGAATGACAAAAGTGATGTGTGTTGAAAATGAAAGGGTTGCCAAACGGCGGCCCTTTTAATTTTGGCCTTTTTGGCTTAAAATGGAAAAGGCTTTGTTTAAGCTGCAAATTAAAAAACTTTCCTTTGAATATGCCTGACAGCGCTTATTCTGGATTCCTGCCTACGCAGGAATGACAAGACGGGAATGATAAGAAGTGATTTTAATCACGTTATAAACTTTACAGGCGTTATAACGTGACAAGCGATTTTTATGCAACTTTTAAAAACCAAGTTTAGCGATGCGCAGCTGATCAAATTGGACGTATTCGAAGACGAGCGCGGATTTTTTACCGAGTGTTATTCCAAGCAAAAATTGGCCGAGCTGGGCATTGAGGCTGATTTTGTACAGGACAATCATTCCATGAGCGTTACCCGCGGCGTACTGCGGGGGCTCCACTTCCAAAAGCCGCCCCACACCCAGGCCAAGCTGGTGCGGGTGACTAGGGGCGCGGTGTATGACGTGATCGTGGATTTGCGCAAAGATTCGCCGACGTACGGCCAGTGGGAAGGCTTTGAATTAACTGCCAACAACCACTTGATGTTGTTTGTGCCGCGCGGCTTCGCGCACGGTTTTGTGACGCTGGAGGACTATACGGAATTTCAGTACAAGTGCGATAATTATTATAACAAAGAGAGTGACGGCGGCATTATCTGGAACGATCCCGAGCTCAGCATCTATTGGCCGATCGAAGAGCCGATCTTATCCGCCAAGGACAAAGAACATCTGCAATTTTCCGAATTCGAATCGCCATTTTGATAATATTTTCTCGGTAAAATTTTAGCTAGCTTATTAATTAAAGTTTTTTAATATCAAATTGAAAATTTCAAATTAAAAATGAATGACAAATGAGATAATGCAAAATATTTTTGTCATTTGAAATTGAAAATTGATTTGGAATTTGCCATTGGACATTTGAAATTATGAAAATGCTTGTTACTGGCGGTGCCGGCTTTATCGGATCTAATTTTGTCCACCATATCATCAATAAATATCCGGACCACGAAGTGGTCAATCTGGACGCGCTTACGTACGCGGGCAATTTGAAAAATTTGAAATCGCTGGAAAACAATCCTCGGCACCGTTTCGTGAAGGGAGATATTTGCGACGCGCCTTTGGTGGATGAATTGGTGGCTGAATCCGACATAATTGTCCACTTTGCCGCCGAATCGCACGTAGACCGCTCCATTTTGGACTCAGCTGCGTTTGTGCGCACAAATGTGATTGGAACCCACACTTTGCTCGAAGCGGCCAGGAAGGCGGGAAATAAGCGCTTCCACCATGTCTCTACGGATGAGGTTTTCGGCTCCCTGGGGCCCCAGGACGCCCCTTTCAGCGAGGTTACGCCGTATGACCCCAGAAGTCCTTATAGCGCCTCCAAAGCGGCTTCAGACCACCTCGTGAGGGCTTATTGGCACACCCATGGGTTGCCCATCACCGTTTCCAACTGTTCCAACAATTACGGCCCTTTTCATTTTCCCGAAAAACTTATTCCTTTGGTTATCACAAATCTGATGGAGGGCAAAAAAATTCCAGTTTATGGAGACGGGATGAATGTGCGCGACTGGCTCCACGTGGAAGACCATTGCCGGGCGATTGATGCCATCATTCGCAAAGGAAAAATTGGAGAAACATATTGCGTGGGAGGAAACGGAGAAAAACCAAATATTGAAATCGTGAAAACCATTCTTTCCATCATGGGACTAGATGAAGATAAAATTGAATATGTGGAAGACAGGAAGGGACATGACCGTCGTTACGCGATAAACTTTGATAAGATCAAAAACGAACTCGGTTGGGAGCCGCAAGTCACTTTTGAAGAAGGTATTAAAAAAACCGTTGAGTGGTTTCAGCAAAATGAAGCTTGGTGGAAAGCGGTCAAAAGTGGGGAATATCAAGAATATTATCAAAAGCAATATCAAAAATAAACACATTGTCATTCCGGACTTGTTCCGGAATCCAGGATTTAAAACTCTAAATCCTAATATC
>DAOKZJ010000008.1:0-34856 GCA_035325685.1 Candidatus Moraniibacteriota bacterium
GGCGTAAATTCCATCACGATTTTTTCGCCTTCACGCAGTAATTCTGGCCGATTATACAAGCCGGGGATCATGACGGTACTCATGCAACCAAAACCGTCCTCTTGCACGTCGATCTCCAAGCGGACCGCCTGACCGGATTTCACCACAAACTCACTCGGCGCGATATCGCCGTCTTGAGTGTAAACGGTCTTTATCAGCTGCTTGCCATTGACTATTTGCGCTGCGGTCGCCTTTGCCTGCACTGCGTCATTTTGCACAGTCGTTTTTGCCGCGCCGCAAGCACCTTTGCCGGACGCAGCCGAAGCCGAACATGTGCCCGCAGGCACTTCCTTGTCCGATTCGTCTTGCGTCGACAAAGCTTCGTCCGAACCTTGCTCAACTACATTAAACACGCCCGTATACATCCCCATTGAGCAAGAAAAGAGCAGCCTTCCGGCTTCTTTGGGGGTAAACTCAATCACGTTTTCTCCCGCTTTAAGATTTTGGCGGATACCGAGTTTGGCAATCATCAGGCTTGCGGCACAAGAATATGGATCTTGGGCATCGATCACCCATTTAACCGGCACCCCTTTCTGGATGGTAAATTTATTTGGACTATACCCGCGCGAACTTTCCGTCATGCGCACCACCTGCACGCCGTTTTCTTGTGTCACATTCGGATCAGCAACATTGGCCGCCCCAGGTTGAGTTTTTTCCAGCGCCACACCTTGCCAGCCGGTCAAATTATATCCGTTGGCAATGTTGAAAAACGCCAAGAAAATAACCAATATTCCCGCAAACTTAAAGAAGCGCTTGGCAAAAATTCCCTTAACCAAAGACGTAAGTCCGCCAATACCCAAAAGGCCGGGCGCCGTGCCCAAGGCAAACACGCCCATAATCAACGCTCCCTGCGCAAAACTACCGGTCGAAACAGCGTAAAGCTGCATCGCCTGCGTAAAGCCACAAGGCAAAAAGAAAGTGAGCGCACCGCTAACAAAGGCGCCGCGGTGACTGTATTCCTTTTCGTGGTGACGTTTGATGCCCAACAATTTGCTCACCCCTTTGGGTAAAGTAAGTGTGGCACTTTCCAAACGTGGAAAAACTCCCGTCAACTTAATGCCCAGCACCAACATCACTATACCCACCGCTATTGTCAGCAAGCCCAACGTCACGGCGGAAAATTGCAAAAGAGATCCCAATGAGCCTAGTAAACCGCCCAATAGCGCATACCCGACGATGCGCCCCCCGTTAAAAAACAAGTGGGGACGAAATTTTTCCAACGGCGTGGCTTCCGGATGCAATTCGGTGTGTCGCGCGGAAATACCCAACACCAAGCCGCCCACCAGCGCCATGCAAGTCGAAATACCCGCAGTCAATCCCACCAAAAGGACAACGGCCAGACCCGACGGATCAGAAACTCCCCCTACCTTGATTTCCGCAAAACCCAAACTCTTCCAAACAAGATAAAGGCCTGCGAGAAAAAGAAACGCGACCCCCAAATCCCTGTAATCTTGTGGGTTTTTGCTAAAAAACGCTTTTTTGCCGGAAGCGCCCACCGAATATCCCGCTTGCCGGATCGCTTGCTCTATTTTCTCCGCAGCGGGTTTCTGCTCGCCATAATACACCTCGGCAACGCCTCTTTTGTGATCTGACACGGCGCGTGTCACTTCCGGTATTTTTGAAATCTCTTCTTCGATCAGCAACTCGCACGAACGACAATGCATTCCCTGCACAGAAACCGTCACTTTGTTTTCTTTGCGCATAATAAAATAATCCTTATTTCTTCTCTCAAAACACGAGGGTGTCTTGTCAACACCCAAAGACGCCCCGCTTGGGCGCGCTTGAAGAAAAAGGATTATTCCAGCCGATTATCCGGCGAAGGTGGCCTAGGGTTGGGAGGGTTGCCGAAAAACTCCGGCCGCGCAAAACTTGTCCGTTCCCGACCCATATCCGCATAATCATACGCATAGCCAAGGGACAAATTCAGCTCTTCTCCCTTTTCGAAGCGAACGGCCCCCAGGGATTTCTCTTTTAAGGAAAAGTTTTTCGTGCAACAAGGAGCCAGCGCGCTGCCTTGCGGCTCGATACTTTCAGGCAAAAAACCCAGATGCCTGTTCTCCATCCCCGCATGGTAAAAAGAAGCTTCTTCGGCTGCCTGGACGTGCGCCCCCGCGCACAAAAAGCCGACACCCCACAAGATGGCGGCCAGTCCTCCTATGCCCACTAAAGCCTTTGGGCTTATTTTACGATATCCACGGATGCGCATAATTTCATTATTCTAAGCCGTAGTACGCGCCTTTTTGGATTTTTTTTCACCATCCCCTTCCCCCAGGGCGCCTTTTTGACGCACCTTGCGGTGGAAAGAGATTGCGAAACGGTGCGCCTCGTCCATGACGGATTTCAAAAGATTTTGGTTTGAGAGAATATCTTTTATTGCCGGAGGTATTTCTTCCGCCATGCGCACCTCCAGCTTCTTCCTGGTCGGCCCTTTGGCGATCGCCGCAATGTTCAATGCCAATCCCAAATCCTCTCGCAGCAATTTTTGCGCCATGTTGAGATGCCCCTGCCCCCCGTCAAGCAAAACGAGATCCGGCATCGCCCAGTCGTTTTTGAAACGCCGCGCAAGCACTTCGCGCATCATGCCCACGTCGTCGCTGCCTCTTAGCGTTTTTATCTTGAATTTCCTATATTGCGATTTGTTCGGTTTTCCGCTCCCGAACACCACCATCGAACCCACCGCATATTGCCCGGAAATATTGGAGATGTCGTAGGCCTCGATCCTTGTTGCTTGCGTCTCGTATCTTGCATCTTGTATCCTTTCTTCAAATTCCCGGTTCATCAGCGCCACGTCGCGGATGTGATTTAAGGCAAATATTCTGTTGCGCAAACTTGCCGCCTTTTCAAACTCTTGGTTTTTCGCGGCGAGCGCCATTTCCTTTTCCAATAGGCGCACCAAACTTTTTTTCTTTCCCGCCAAAATCATGCGGATTGCCCTGATATTTTTTTGGTAATCTTCTTTGGAAATAGCTCCGTCATGAGGCCCCGGACACAGTCCCAGCTGATAATCCAGACAGCCCTTTTCGCTTTTTTGCGCCAAAGCGTGGAACGGAAAAATTCTTCTGATTATTTTTAAAGCGGTTTCCATCTGTTGTTTGCTTGTGTATGGTCCAAAAACTTTTTCAGAAATAACACCCTTATATTTGAACTTTTTTGAAATTTCGTCATTTGAAATTTGGATTTTATTTGTCATTTGAGATTTGGATTTTGACATTCCGGCCAAATCTGTCTTGCGCACAATCAGCACGCGCGGAAACTCTTCTTTGGTAATGACAAAGTAAGCAAAAGACTTGTCATCTTTAAGGTCGGTATTGTATTTTGGCTGATGCTTCTTGATAAGGTTGCTTTCCAAAATCAAAGCTTCCAAGACACTGTCCGTTTCCCGTACCTCGATATCCGCGACCTGCGAAACCATGGAGCCAATCCATTCGCTCCGGCCCGGCACGCTTACAATTCCTTTTTTGTCATGCTGAACTCGTTCCAGCATCTCGCCAGCACCTTCGGGATTTCGCAACAAGTTCAAAATGGCACCTCGGAAATACGATCGCACCCGGCTGCGCAAATTGGTCGCTTTGCCGATATACAAAACATCGCCTGCGGCATCTTTGAAAAAGTAAACCCCCGGCGCCTGCGGCAACTTTTTAATTTTATCGCTTATGGTTGACATTTTTTATAAATAGGAGTATAATATAATATTGACCCCGCACAGCTGCCTGTTGCAAGCAATCGCCTTTTTTAGGCAAAATACGTGCCGCAAGGCAAAAAGGGGAAGTTATGATATTCCTATCACTCGGACGGGGGCGAAAGAAATTTCGCCCTCTTTTTTATTTCAAATTTTTCGGTTTCAAAATTTGCCGCAGATATTTCGCCGTATAACTTTCCTTGTGGTATTTGATCACCTCTTCCGGCGCACCGGTTACCATGATTCGCCCGCCGCCTTCGCCGCCTTCCGGCCCCATATCAATGATCCAATCCGCCGTTTTGATCACGTCCATATTGTGCTCGATCACCACCACCGTATTGCCGGCGTCCACCAGGCGGTTCAGTACATTCAATAACTTCTTGATGTCGTCAAAATGCAAACCCGTGGTCGGCTCATCCAAAATGTACAATGTGTCGCCGGTCGCGCGACGCGCCAATTCACTGGCCAATTTAATGCGCTGCGCTTCGCCGCCGCTGAGCGTGGTCGCGCTTTGTCCCAGTTCGATGTAACCCAGACCCACATCCTCCAACACTTTGAGCGGTTCGGCTATTTTGGGGAAAGCTTCGAAAAACTCCGCGCCCTCGCTGACCGTCATGGCCAACACCTGCGAAATATTCTTGCCTTTATATTTTACCTGCAACGTCTCGCTGTTGTACCGCTTCCCTGCGCACACGTCGCACGGCAAATAAACATCAGGCATGAATTGCATCTCGATCTTCAAATATCCGTCGCCGCTGCAATTGTCGCACCTTCCGCCCGGAACATTAAAGGAGAAGCGTCCGGGACCGTACCCGCGAAGTTTGGCATCTTTGCTTTGGGCGAACAATTCGCGAATATGCGTAAAAAGTCCCGTATATGTGGCCGGATTAGAACGGGGCGTCCTTCCGATCGGACTCTGGTCGATCATGATCACCTTATCAATGTTCTCCATACCCACGATTTCCTGGTGACGCCCCGGCACATCCAAAGCCCGATGCAGCTTGTTTGCCAAAGCCTTATACAAAGTCTCTTCCACCAAGGTGGACTTGCCGCTGCCCGAAACACCCGTCACGCAGGTCAGTACCCTGAGCGGAAATGCGGCCGTTACTCCTTTCAGATTATGTTCATTGGCGCCGCGCACGGTGATGAATTTCTTTTTGTTAATTGGGCGGCGACTTTTGGGAATATCGATCTCCAACTCACCGCGCAGATACTTGCCCGTAAGCGACTTGGGATTGTTTAACACCTCCTCGGGCGATCCTTGCGCTACAATCTCTCCTCCGTGCTTACCCGCCCCCGGACCGATATCCACCAAATAATCCGCCGAGCGCATCATTTCTTCATCATGTTCGATAACGATCAAGGTGTTGCCGATCTTTTGCAGATCATGGAGCGTTTCGATCAGTTTGGTGTTGTCGCGCGCATGGAGGCCGATCGAAGGCTCGTCCAAAATATACAACACCCCGACCAGCTGCGAACCGATTTGCGATGCCAAACGGATACGCTGGGATTCTCCGCCGCTGAGCGAATAAGCCGCACGGGAAAGCGTCAGATAATCAAGTCCTACATTCTTAAGAAAGCTCAATCTGGCCACTATTTCCTTGAGAATCCTTTCAGCAATCAGATTTTCGCGCGCACTAAGCTTTAATTTCGCAAAAAATTCCAAAGCTTCCCCGATGGACAGCTTACCCACTTGGTCTATGTTTTGCCCGCCCACACTCACCAGCAACACTTCACTCTTATAGCGGCTCCCCTTGCAAGTCGAGCAACTCTTTTGGGACATATATTTCTCGATATCCGTACGGATTGCTTCGGAGGTCGTGGTGCGGTAACGCTCTTGAAGCCAGGCGATTACTCCCCGCCAACGCACATTATAATAACCGGCGCCCCCCTTGGAGGCAAAACGCACCCGGATCATATCCTCGTTTTCCGTGCCGTAAAGCAAAGTTTCCATTTGGGATTTGGCTAAATCCTTAAGCCGGCGGTTGTCCGGGATGCGGTAATGGGCGGCCACGGCCTTGAGCACCGAACCGACATAATTGTTGCCCTTAAAACTCCACGGCAAGATGCCTCCCTCGGCGATCGTTTTGCCCATATCAGGCATGATGCGCTTGGGATCTATCTCGCGCTTCAACCCCAGGCCTTCACAAGCCTCACAAGCCCCGTACGGGGAGTTGAACGAAAAAAGCCTAGGTTCCAGTTCGGGAAATTCGATATCATGGATCGGACAGGATAATTTCTGATTGAAAATCTGCTCGGCAAAACAAGCCTCGCTGCCTTTGTCGTTTTGAACGCTTGAACGTTTTGACATTTGAGCGTTGGCTTCCCCTATGCATCTTACTTTGACCAGCCCATGCGAAAGACGTAGCGCCTTTTCCACGCTTTCAAATATTCGCCCGATGTTTTCCGCCTCCACGACCACCTTATCCACCACCATGTCTATGTCGTGCTTTTTGTATCTGCCCAGATCTATCTTGGCATGGTCTTCCAAGCGCACCCTTTGCCCGTCCACGATGGCCGACGAAAATCCGCGCTTGAACATGTCATCCAAAAGGGCCAGATATTCCCCTTTGCGTTGGCGCACGACCGGAGACAATATCTCGATCTGCACCGCACCGCTCT
Source organism: Candidatus Moraniibacteriota bacterium (assembly GCA_035325685.1). Taxonomy (GTDB): domain Bacteria; phylum Patescibacteriota; class Minisyncoccia; order Moranbacterales; family GWC2-37-73; genus DAOKZJ01. The sequence goes on from DAOKZJ010000008.1 coordinate 6,341, forward strand.
TTGTGCCCGACTCGATTATGCGGTCCACGATCTCATCGGTGGACAGCTTGTTTATTTCGCGTCCACACACCGGACAATGCGGAGTGCCTATCTTGGCATAAAGAAGCCTGAGGTAATCATGGATTTCCGTAACCGTTCCGACCGTGGAACGGGGATTGTGCGAAACGGATTTTTGGTCGATGGAGATGGCGGGTGAAAGGCCCTCGATGTGGTCCACATCCGGCTTGTCCATCTGCCCCAAAAACTGGCGCGCGTAACTGGAAAGGCTTTCCAGATAGCGGCGCTGCCCTTCGGCAAAAATAGTATCGAAAGCCAGCGTGGATTTGCCGGAGCCGGAAAGACCCGTGAACACGATGAACTTGTCCCGGGGCAGATCCAGGTCTATATTTTTGAGATTATGTTCGCGCGCCCCACGGATGATTATCTTGTCCTCCATATTTATTTACGCAAAAATCCCCCTATTTATGGGGTTCTCATCTTTAATGAATACGCTCTCGGGGCTGCATTTGTTGCAACCGCCGCGCATGCCCAATCTAGCAGCCGCCCCCAAGAAAAGCAATACTTGAGATTGCGGCTTGTTTTTCACTTCAACTGCAATTTCCTCAACTGCCCAATCTCGTCCCGGATCAGCGCCGCTTTCTCGAATTCCAAAGCGCGCGCCGCTTCCTTCATCTCTTTTTCTTTTTGCTTGATATAACCGCCGATGTCCTCCAGCGACTCGATTTCGGCGAAATCGCGCGTTACCGTCGGGTTTATTTCATGGTCGACAATGGAAGCTATGTTTTTGCGGATTGTCTGCGGCGTGATGCCATGCTTTTCATTGTATGCCGTCTGCAACTCCCTTCTGCGGTTGGTCTCGTCTATCGCTTTTTTCATCGACCCCGTGAGGGTGTCGGCATACAGCACCACGCGGCCGTTGACATTGCGCGCCGCGCGTCCGATGGTTTGGATAAGTGAAGTTTCGCTGCGCAAAAACCCTTCCTTGTCCGCATCCAAAATAGCCACCAGCGACACTTCCGGCAGATCCAATCCCTCACGCAAAAGGTTCACCCCGACCAGCACGTCGAAATCCCCTTTTCTCAGTCCCTCCAAGATGCGGATGCGGTCCAGGGTGTCCACATTGGAATGCAGATATTCGGATCTGATTGAATTTTCCTTGAGAAACTCGGCCAGATCCTCCGCCATTTTCTTGGTAAGCGTGGTGATAAGCACCCGTTCCTTCTTGGCAACCACCTTTTCTATCTCACCGAGCACATCTTTGACCTGACCCTTGGCGGACTTGATCGTCACTTCCGGATCCACGAGACCGGTCGGCCTGATGATCTGCTCGACCGTCTGGCTGGAATTTTTCTTTTCATAATTTCCCGGAGTGGCAGAAGTGAAAATTACCTGCTTGCCATATTTTTCAAATTCTTCAAATTTGAGCGGGCGGTTATCCAATGCGCTGGGCAGCCGGAATCCGTTCTCGATCAGCGCCTGCTTACGGGAACGGTCGCCATTATACATCGCGCCAAGCTGCGGAATGGTTACGTGTGATTCGTCGATTACCAACAGAAAATCTTCGGGAAAATAATCCAACAGAGTATATGGCGCCTCCCCCTCGTTGCGACCAGTAAGATAGCGGGAATAATTTTCAATCCCGTTGCAATATCCGATTTCCCGCATCATTTCCAAATCTTGCTTGGTACGCCGTCCTATCCTTTCGGCTTCCAACAATTTTCCTTGCTTTTTGAAATAAGCCACCCTTTCGCGCGCCTCTTTCTCTATTTCCTCAAGCGCCTCCTGCATGACCGGTTCCGGCACGACAAAATGCTTGGCCGGATAAACAAGCGTCCGCTCGAGCTCTCCCAATTTTTCTCCAGTCAAAAAATCATATTCCCATATCCGCAAAACCTCCCCGCCCTCCAATTCGATGCGAGTCACTATCTCGCGCCCAGGGGTAATCACCTCCAGCGTGTCCCCGCTTGCCCTGAATCTTCCGCGCGCAAGCACATCGCTCCGCTGGTACTGCATATCCACCATGCCCTGCATGATCCTTTCGCGCGAAATTTTCTGGCCGACTGCCACCTCTACCGTTCCTTCCCGGTAATAATCCGGGCTCCCCAAGCCGTAAATACACGAAACACTGGCCACGATTATCGTATCCGGACGACTGAGCAGCGCGCTGGTAGCGGCATGGCGCAAGCGGTCGATCTCTTCATTGATCTGCACTTCCTTTTCGATGTAAGTGTCCGACGAGGCGATATAAGCCTCCGGCTGGTAGTAGTCATAATAAGACACAAAATATTCCACCGCGTTTTTGGGAAAAAAGGTCCTAAGTTCCTGGGTAAGCTGCGCCGCCAGCGTCTTATTGGGCGCGATCAACAATGTCGGCTTTTGCACCGTTTCTATCACATTGGCCACCGTAAAAGTCTTGCCCGAGCCGGTCACGCCCAAAAGCGTCTGAAACTTCTGCCGCTGCTCCAAACCATGAACAAGGCTTTTGATCGCCTGCGGCTGGTCGCCACTGGGCTTATATTTTGAATTTATCTCAAAATTCATACTATAAACAATAACCGCTTAGCTTGAAATTAAAAGCTCAAAATCAGAAATTAGCTTTATATATTACAACCTTACACCCCAGATGTCCACTCGCCAAGCACCTTCCGATACACCCCTCTTGCCAAAATTCACCATCCATGCTAAAGTTTACTTAACAACCAAGAAAGTCCTACCCTCGCCCGCCAGGCATTCAGCCGGGACAGGCGCGGAAACTTCCACCAGAAGAAGGGTTTTTCTTGTTTGGTGGTTATTTTTTATTCGATAATTAACGAGTTTGCGAGCTGGCGAGTTTAAAAAACAACGCGCTCACACGTTAACCCGCTAATAAATAATGTATAAAAAAACTATGCAGTACGAACTACTCTATCTCGTAGGGCAAAAAAACGAGGAGAGGCTTGAAAAAATCAAGCAAGATGTGTCCGAGATGCTTAGCGCCGAAGGCGCGACTCTCACCGGCGAAGAAATGACTGAAAAGCGCCGTTTAGCTTATGAGATCAAGCATGAGAGCAAGGGCACTTACGTGGCCATCCGCTTCGACATGCCGGAAGTTGACTATTGGGCAGACGAAGCTAACGCCGAAAAAGAATCTGGCCTGGATTCACTCAATCGCAAACTCAACCTCTACGCCGAAATTTTGCGTCATCTGATCGTGCGCACAGACGAGCTTCCGCCTTTAAGCGCCAAACAAGAAAGACAGCAACGCGAGATGAAGGACCGCAAGGACGATAAGCCGCAAGCTCGCAAAGAACGCGCGCCGCGCCGTGCCATGCCAACCAAAGAAGAAAAGCCCGCGGCCAAAGAGGAGGCCGTGCAGGAAGAAACCCCCGCAAAAACCGCCCCTTCCGATGAAAAGGAGAATATCGACAAGAAATTGGAAGAATTGCTCAATATATAATTAAATAAGTTCATAAAGTTCCTAAAGTCATAAAGTTCTCAAAGTATTTGTTTTTTTTCATTTACTTTATAAACTTGATAAACTTTACAAACTTTATAACTGTAAGTCTTATGAATCTCAATAAGGTTCAGCTCATTGGAAGACTCACCCGGGATCCGGAAATACGTTCCACCGCTTCCGGACAAACCGTTACTACCATCGGTCTTGCCACCGGCAGAACCTGGGTAGATAAGAGCGGGCAAAAGCAAGAAAAAACCGAATTCCACAACGTTGTAATGTGGGGACGCTTGGCGGAAATTGCCGGTCAATATCTGACCAAAGGACAAGAAGCCTATATCGAAGGAAGGCTCGAGACCCGTTCTTACACAGGCAAAGATGGCGTAGAACGTCGCACCACCGAGATAGTGGCTGAAGTCATGCAAATGGGCCAAAGGGCGCAAAACTCCGGCGCACCACGCTCTCAAACTCCGCAGCGCAGCGCAGCTCCAGCTGCCGCGGCCGCAGCTCCAGTCGCTGCAGCAGACGAAATACCGACTATCAACTTGGATGATGAACAAGGAGAAGTCCGCATAGAAGACGTGCCCTTTTAATCAATAAAAGATGCGAACCTGCTAATAAATGCACCTTTACGGATTGCGAATTCGCAATTTGCAAACGGGTGTTCCATTCGCGGATTAGCATCACTTTCAATTATGGAAAAGAAGATGTGTTATTTTTGCGAGCATAAGATGGATAAGATAGATTACAAAGACGCTTATCTCATCCGCCGCTTCACAAACAGCCAGGGCAAGATATACCCACCCAAAAGGCACGGGATTTGCACCAAGCACCAAAGAGCACTTTCTACCGCCATCAAGCGCGCTCGCGTCATGGCTCTGGTTCCCTTCGTAGTAAAGTAAGTTCCTAAAGTTTCTAAAGTTATAAAGTTCTTAAAGTTTTTCGTATCTGCATTTTGCACTTACTTTGTAAACTTGCCGGACTTTACAAACTTCATAACCAGATCATGCTAAATTTAAGCGATATCAAAGCTGGTCGAAATATCTTATGGGAAGGACAACCCTACGTCGTACTTACCCATGAACATTCCAAAACCGGACGCGCGGGAGCTGTTTTGCGTACCAAACTCAAAAACATCCTCTCAGGAGCGGTTATTGAAAAAACCTTCCAGGGCTCGGAAAAGGTGGATGAAGCGGATATCAGCAAAAGCCGCGCGCAATATCTCTACCGCGAAGGAGATGATTTCCACTTCATGGACAATTCCAGCTACGAACAATTTTCTCTTTCCAAAGAAACCCTGGCCGACGCCCCACTATACTTATTGGAGGGAACGGAAGTGGTCGTACTTAACTTCAACGGCAATCCGGTAAACATCGAACTGCCGGTCAAGGTCGCCCTAGCCGTAGTAGAAGCCCCTCCGGGACTCAAAGGGGACACGGCCTCCGGCGGAGACAAAGTCGTCATCTGCGAAACAGGACTCCGGGTCACCACTCCGTTGTTCGTGGAAAGTGGAGACAAGATAATCGTCAATACCGAAACGGGCCTGTACGTTTCCCGTGCCTGAACAAAAATCTTCCCGATTCAAAAACCCCGCCAAGAGGCGGGGTTTTTGTTGGCCCTGATGTTTCATTTATTCCTTGGCCTTGAGCAAAATAGCTTTATTGATGCGCTCAGCTATTTTAGGATTTTCTTTAAGGAAAGTCTTGGCATTCTCACGTCCCACCCCCAGCTTGGTATCTTCAAAAGCATAGGAATTGCCGGACTTCTTGATGACTTCGTATTTAGTTCCCATGTCCACCAAATCACCCGGCAGCGATATCCCCTCGTTATACATGATGTCAAATTCTGCCGTCTTGAACGGAGGAGCCACTTTGTTCTTAACCACCTTTATCTTCACTCTATTTCCTACCACATCCTCCCCTTTCTTTATTTGTGCAGTACGGCGCACTTCAATACGCACCGAAGAATAGAATTTGAGCGCCTGCCCGCCTGTGGTTGTTTCCGGATTACCAAACATCACTCCTATTTTCATACGGATCTGGTTGATGAAAATGACGATGGTGTCGGATTTGGCAATAATAGCCGTAAGTTTACGCAAAGCCTGACTCATCAACCTGGCCTGTCTGCCCACATGCTGATCGCCCATTTCCCCTTCTATTTCCGCCTTAGGTACGAGCGCAGCCACCGAGTCTACCACTATTACATCAACCGCTCCGCTGCGCACCAGCGTTTCCACGATATCCAAAGCTTGTTCCCCCGTATCCGGCTGCGAAATAAGCAGGTCATTTATCTTCACTCCGATTTTCTTGGCATATTCCGGATCAAGAGCATGTTCTGCATCCACAAAGGCTGCCACGCCGCCCTTCTTTTGCGCATTAGCCACTATATGCAGAGCCAGAGTTGTTTTGCCGGAAGATTCCGGACCATAAACTTCCACGATACGCCCCCGAGGCACACCTCCTATGCCCAATGCGATATCCAAAGATACCGAACCTGTGGGAATGGCTTCCACGTCCACTTTGCGTACATCCCCCAGCTTCATAATCATCCCTTCGCCGAATTTTTCCCTTATTTCTTCCACCACGCGCTCCACATCCTTGCCAGACGAAACTGCTTCTTCCGCTGCTCCTTTTTTAGCCATTTTTTTTCGCAAGCCACACGCGCCCTCCCTATGCGCTGCGTTTCCTGCTCTTATTATTTTTTCTTAAAGTTTCTGTTTTGCTTTGAAGCCGCCAGATACAAAATACTATTTTTCTGCTTGCAAATAAGTTCACCCTTCACTCAACCAAGGGACCGTCCTTCTTTTCGGATAAACTATTCTCCTGTTTTGCCACCCTTCCTTCTGGTCCGAAAAATATGCCCTTGGCAGCTTCGGCTCCTCCTCCGAGCATTTCCGGCTCTTTTCCTTGATATTTAACGAATGTATTATTTCCGTTTCCTGCCGATATCTTGAGTTCCTTTTCTGCCTCGAAAGATTGCGTTGCTCCCGCGGCAAGTGTCCCGCTGTAAACGATGTTGCCGTCCGCCTCCACCGAAAGCCAAGTCGGGCTTTGCTGCACACTCACCTCCAGCAAAAACCTCCCTTTTCGAGCCCTTTCCAATTCCTGTGCGGAGTCTGTGATCACTGGCGCTTCGTATTCGGCATAAACTGAAATTGTTTGCGTCGCTTCTTTGTCGAATTTGTTACGCGCTCTTACCGAAATAGTGTTAAGTCCGATTTGCAAGCCCACGTCTTCACTGAATTCCCCTTTATCGTTCACCATTACCGCCTCATCGTTTATGGACACCAGGGAATCCTTTTCCGCGACTCCCGAAACATGCACCGAATTAGCTTGCACCTTCATTCCGTCCGCCGGACGAAGAACAGCCAGGCGCGGAGTGGAAACGAAACTGTTCACCTCCAAATAAAGGTAAATGAAGCTTCCGATAATCACCACTGCCCCGATTGCCGCAAAAAGCAGCTGGGGAGTTATAGCAAAACCTGTTATTTTCAACGGACGGCGCGGCTGGCAAGGTTCACTGATCTTTTCTATGGTACGATGAATTCCTTGCTCGCGTTCGTATTGCCGAATGAGAGCTCGCTCATCAACGCCCATGTAATTAGCAAAGCTTCTGAGGAATCCTTTGACGTATACGTCTGCCGGAAGCTTGGCATAATCCCCTTCTTCCAAAGATTCCAAATAGCGCGCCTGAATCTTGGTCCCCTTGGCCACATCCGCAACGGCCAAGCGCCTCTCCAGACGCATTTTGCGCAGCTTTTCTCCTAGTGTTAGCGATTCTATCTTTTTCTTGGTAAATCTGACCATACGGAAATTGCGAGCTTATCCGGTGCTAAGTTATAAGGCAAAATGCTTTTTGTTTTTTTGTGACTAGATCCTGCTTTGGAAACTTTTAATCCGCCTTCTTGACGCTACATCTGCCACTTATCCCGCACCGCCTGATCATCCAACGAGTCCTCATACGCGGTCTGCGCGGAAGAAACCAGTACTTCGCGAGGCTTAGCTCCGTCTGCCGGACCTATCACCCCTTGCTCCTCCAACACATCTACCAACCTTGCCGCCCGTGAATATCCCACCCTTAGTCTGCGCTGCAAAAGAGAAGTAGAAGCTTTGCCGGCTTGCATAACAACTTTTTTGGCTTCTTCGTACAAGGGATCCCCGTGATCACTTTCCACCGCGCTACCAAAATCGATAAGTTCTCCGCCAAAACTGCTGGTTACCGGGCCGTTGCCATCGGGACTTTCTTCGGTTCCAGTTATTTCTTCTCCCAATTCTTCCTCGCCGCTTTCCACTTTTTGCTTACGGATAAAATCAACCACCCGCTTCACTTCCGCCTCAGACACATAAACTCCCTGCAATCTACGCATACCGGCAGCTGTGGAGAAAAGCATGTCCCCGTTACCCAAAAGCTTTTCTGCACCGCTCGCATCCAAAATCGTGCGCGAATCTATTTGGGTAGCCACCTTAAACGCAATACGCGTCGGGATATTTGCTTTGATAAGACCGGTGATCACCTCCACGCTCGGACGCTGCGTACTCACTATCAAATGTATCCCTACGGCACGCGCCATTTGCGCCAAACGGATGATCGCCCCCTCCACTTCCTTGCCGTGCGTAGCCATCAAATCAGCCAACTCATCGATGATAATCACAATGTAAGGCAATTTCTGCAATGTTTCTTCCCTTAATTCATCCGTATTCGGATCGGAAACCATGCGCACTTCTTTTGCCTGCGCTTTCTGGTTATACGAAGCTATGTCGCGCGACCCCACTTCTTGCAGCAATTTATAGCGGCGCTCCATCTCTCCGATACTCCATTTAAGCGCATTAAGCACTTTGGAGTTTTCCACAATCACGTCCGAAAGAAGATGCGGGATGCCATTGTAAAGGGAAAGCTCGACACGTTTAGGATCAACCAGAATGAGCTTGAGATCTTCCGGAGAATTTTGGTAAAGCATGGACAGAATTATCGTATTGACGCACACGCTTTTTCCTGCACCAGTTGAGCCGGCAATCATCAAATGCGGCATCTTTTTGAGATCCCCGTAAATGAAACTTCCGCTCACATCCTTTCCTAAAGCCAGTAGCAAATTAGATTGTCTTTCCAAAAATTCTCCACCGCCAAGCAATTCCCCTAATCGCACAGTAGCCACGCTCTTATTGGGAACTTCTATGCCGATCAGTGATTTGCCCGGAATGGGCGCTTCAATGCGGATGGGATGTGCTGCCAAGGCAAGCGCCAGATCGTTGCCCAAGCCCGTAATGCGGCTCAATTTAACCCCCACCGCCGGGCGAAAACTGTACTGTGTAACCGTGGGGCCAGTCTTGATTTCTCCGGGCTCCACATCAATCCCGAAATGCTTAAAGGTATCCTGGATTATCTTGGCATTTTTTTTCACATCGCCTCCTTGCGCCTTGCCGGAAGAAGTTTCCAAAAGAGAAACGCCTGGCAACTCCCATTCGGGTATTTCTCTTTCCTCGGTTTTCGTTTTGGACTTACCCACTGTCCACTGCATCACCTTTTTCACCACGGAATCTTCTTTTTCTTCCGTGTCCTCCTCCTGTTCATCTTCGTGCGGATCCCGCACAAACTGCACTCCGGCATCTTCCGATGGCGATTCTTCTTTTGTGGCTTTTCCCTTGCGCGACTTTTGAATTATTTCCTCCTGCTCGATTTCTTCGCCGTCATCATCCTCTTCCGCAAAACCTTCCCTTTGTATTTTCCTGATGAGCGACCTAAGTAAGGTCACGATGGAAAAATTAAAAGCCACCACGGCACTCATCAAAAACAACGCCACCAAAAAGACAACTGCTCCGGCAACTCCGGAAAACTTAGTAAGCGGAGCAGCCAAAAAATAACCTATAAACCCTCCACCGACTCCGGCCCTGGCAGCCGCCAACGCTTCTTCCGGCGCGTAAAAAAAGACATGTATCAAACCCAGGATGCTGGCAAAGAGCAACGCGAAGCTCAAAAGCTTGCTCACGTAAAACAATGTTTCTTTGCGTAAAAGAAGCACAATGCCAGCCGCAACCAAAAGCAAGGGGGAAAAGAATTTGCCGTAACCAAACAGCCACCCTCCCAACATGTTGAGCACCTTGCCAAGCGTACGGGTATCCAAAACCTTGGCTCCGCTCAAAAATCCCAGCACAAAAAGAATAGCCAGCGAAAAAAGCATGATCGCTGCCAAGCTGCGCTTGATATCCCCGCTGAGAGTCCCTTCTTTTGGCGGCTCTATTATTTCTGTTTCTGATTTTTTGCGTCTTCCCATAACTGCTCTATTTTACCATATGGTCCGCCCTAAATCCATATCTTTTTCTTTTCCGCCTTCAAAGGCTTTTCAAGCTTCTTTTTCCCTAAGAGCTAACCGTCGAAGAACTTCCGTTGCCCGCTCCCAAAAAACAATTTCACGCCGCACTTTTTGCCTGGCTCCAAACTGCTTGGCCCAAGCCAACGCCCTACTGATAGGCATTGCGGCTACTTCCAGCTCACTACGCGCCAAAAAGCGCATCAACTTACGCACCCGTAAGCCCAAAAAAAGCAAAGCAACGGCCACCAACGCATAAATAGCAGCCAGCGACAATGCTAAAAACGAAGCCAAGATATTTATTTTTTCCATTTTTTATGCCTGCTTCCTGATTGCCGATCCAAAAACTACTCCAACCCTGAGCGACAACCGGCCTAGCTTTTTAATTTAAAGCGTGACGAACGTGACTGGCAAAACCTTTTGAAACATCCCTGCAATAAACACGCTGTCGCTATCCGAAAGGAATATGGGGTGATGCGCGTCATTAGTCGAGTGGGGGTAAAGACCGATGACCCCCCGCTCCACTTTGCGGTAACGCTTGATAGTGGCCATGCCGTTAATTACGGCTACCACTATTTTTCCCTCCAATTCCACGCCTTCTTTTACTTTTTCAAATATCACGTAGTCTCCGTCGTTTATATTATCCCGATTCATGGAATCGCCGAGGGCCTTGACGGCAAAAAGCTGCTTGGGATCCGCCCGATAGAAAAGGCTTTTGGATATCTGCAAAAAATCATCCGCCGTTTCATCCGCGTAAGCCAAGGCTTCCCCGCAAGAAGCCAACCCATAAAGCGGAATGGCCCAGACATTTTCCACTTCGCCATACGCGTCATTCTCAACCAAAAAGATGCGCCTTTCTCCGTCACGCCGGATAAGTTCCTTTTTTTCCAGCGCTTCCACTACTTGCATCAGCGATTTCATCTCGCCTGCCGCTCCGCGCGCAGACAGGTATTTGTGGAGCTTGTAGCTGGTGGGATTTTCGCGCTTGCCGTCCATGTATTCGCGCAGCGCTCCCAATACTTCCTGTTGTTTGGCTGTCAGTTTCATTGCTTTAAATTTAAAGATGAAGCTAAGACTTATGGTGTTATCTTATCACTTCTTAAATACCACTGCAATATTTCCTCTTGTGGATAACTTTTTAAAATACATTTTAAAAAGCCCCCGCAGGAAATTCCTACGGGGGATTGGGAGCCGAAGCGTTTTTTTAGAACGTCCAGCTCAGGTTGAGGCCGGCAGCAGCATTGGAACCGAACAGTTCCCCTTGCGCCGTGATGGCCGGAATGTATGCCCTCTCCGGCGCATACGTGAGGCCCACGACGGCCCCGAGCGGATTTTTGTTGTCCGCACGGGCTTCATTGGCCAGCAGCGTGGGCGTACCCTCTATGTCGTAGAGGGCGGCGACCGCCGAAGTGGCGTTGACATCCCGGTATTTGGGACCGGCGTAGATGGCCAAGGTATTATCCACGACTTCGTACTGGCCGATGACGGCCCCCTCGAAGATCCAGACTTTGGAAATCTCCGAATGGACGTCCACCGGATAACCCACGACCACCCCGCTGATGTTATGTTCCAGATCGGTGATGCGGTTGGCTGTGCCGACAAGACCCAGCTGAAACCGATCGCCTTTATAGGGCAGGATCTTGAGGGTCGCACCAAACATGGGCGAAGTATCCGAGACATCGCCGAGAGGCTCAATCAGCCCCTCTACCGTAGCCTTGGCCAAGCCGCCGCGAACTGTCAGGTCGAACATCCCCTTGGCATAGCCCAGCTCGGCCACGGCCATGGAAAGGTGCAGCGGATAGCCGCCGAAGCTCTTGACGCCGAGTTCGAGGGAATTATAGCTCCCCTCGAGACCGAAGCGAAAACCTTCCTTGAGCGGCAGATTGTCAGCCGCGAAAGCGGCTCCGGCAAAGGTTAAAAGGGCGGCAAGTGTCAAAAAAAACAGCTTCATGAGTTCCTCCTTGGACCTCCTCCCTATGGGAGGGTTGTGGTGGACAAAAAACAGCTCCAATAAGCCTTAACCTCCTTTCTTTGTCAAATTGCCATCGCACTAGGCGACCTTATATGTTAGCATATCCTGACTACAAAGTCAATAGCTCTACACCAAAAACTCCCCGCCGTAAGCGGGGAGTTTTTCAACTGATCGCAGTCTTTTTTGACTATTCCTGCGGAGTTTCTTCCTGGGCAATGGTGCGATAACCGCTCCCTGCCGGGATAAGCCGTCCGATAATGACGTTTTCCTTAAGTCCCCTCAAGCGATCTTCTTTGCCGGTTACGGCCGCATTGATAAGTACGCGGGCGGTTTCCTGGAAAGAAGCTGCCGACAAGAATGATTCGGTCGAGAGAGCGACCTTGGTAATACCCATCACAAGCCCTTCTCCGCTTGCTTCTGCTGTCCCGTTGGCACGCGCTTCGGCGTTCGCTTCTTCAAACAAGTCGCGCTCCACCACGTCGCCAGGCAAAAGATCGGTATCTCCCGCATCCAGAATCTTGATACGGCTGAGCATTTGCCGGATAATCACTTCGATATGCTTGTCGTTGATTCCTTCACCCTGGCTGGCATATATCTCTTGAATTTCGCGGACGATGTATCTTTCCAAAGCTTCCCGGCCCATCGTTTCATACAGCTTCTTCAGGTCAATATGTCCCTCGTTGAGCTGCGTGCCTTTAGCAACCAATTCGCCCTTGGAAACAAGCACGGTGGTTTCGATCGGCACCTGATATTCCTTGAGCTCGCTCTTCTTCTTGCCGGTAGCGGAGGTCTCGATCTTGATAGTGGATGTCTTCTTGTTGTCGCTGGTTATCTCCACAACGGTTCCATCCACTTCGCTGATAAGCGCTTCCCCTTTGGGCGGACGTGCTTCAAATATTTCTTCCACGCGCGGCAAACCTTGGGTAATATCCGAACCGGCGACTCCTCCGATATGGAACGTACGCATCGTCAGCTGCGTTCCCGGTTCGCCGATCGCCTGCGCCGCCACGATTCCCACGGCTTGGCCGATTTGCACCATGCCGCTGCGTCCCAAATCAAGTCCGTAACATTTTTGGCAAATACCGCGCTTTGATTTGCAAGTTACCACGCTGCGGATATGCACTTTCTCCGCATTCGCCGCTTCAATTCTCTTGGCCAAATCACGATCAATATATGTTCCCTTTTTGGCAATCACTTCCTTGGTGGCCGGGTCAGTTACGTTCTCCAACACCACGCGCCCTTCCACCCGAGAAGCGAAACTCTGTCCGATCGCATCGCTGTCTGCACGGAACAAGTAAGATCCCACCGTGTCACCGCAATCCTCTTCGCGCACAATCACGTCTTGCGCCACATCCACTAACCGGCGAGTAAGATAGCCGGCCGTAGCGGTACGAAGCGCGGTGTCAGCCATACCCTTACGCGCACCATGTGTCGAAATGAAATACTCCAAGACATTGAATCCTTCCTTAAAGGAGCTCTTGACCGGCAATTCAATCGTTTCTCCGGTCGGACCAGCCACAAGTCCCTTCATACCCATCATCTGCACCACTACCGACTCGCTTCCGCGAGCTTTGGAATGCACCATGGTATAAACAGACCCTTCTTTATCAAGCGATCCCTTCACCGCATCCGCTATCAAGTTCTTGGTGCGGTTCCATATTTCCACCGCCTTATTCTTGCGCTCCTCTTCGGTCAAAAGACCCATATTGTATTGCTGATTGACGGTTTCCACGTCTTCTTCCGCTTTTTTCATCAATTCCGCTTTCTCGTCAGGAACCCTGAGGTCATCCATGCCCCAACTGATTCCCGAACGGGAAGCCAATTTGAAGCCGAGTTCCTTGATGCGGTCGATAAAGGCAGCCGTTTCTTCCTGTCCCTTGAGACGCAACATGTCTGCAACCAAATTCTCCACTTCCTTCTTGGTAAACTCTGCATTGATAAAGCGCAACTCTTCAGGAACGATATCGTTGAGCAAAATACGTCCCACGGAAGTTTCCATGATTTTTCCGTCTATATCCACCAGCACTTTGGCGTTTACCGCCACATATCCCATTTGGTAAGCCATGATGGCTTCTTCCGCGCTGGCGAAACTTTTGCCTTCCCCTTTCACTCCCGGCTTTATATGCGTGATGAAATATATCCCCAATACGATATCCTTGGATGGAACAGCAATTGGAGCTCCCGAAGCCGGCTTAAGCAAATTCTTGGCACTGAGCATCATCTCGCCGCTTTCTTTGCGTGCCTGATCGGTTAGCGGAACATGTACGGCCATCTGGTCTCCATCGAAGTCAGCATTGAACGCTGCACAAACCATCGGATGCACCTGGATAGCCTTTCCTTCGATCAGTACCGGACGAAAAGCCTGGATGGAAAGACGGTGCAAGGTCGGTGCGCGGTTAAGCAGCACGTAATGATGTTCGATAATTTCATCCAATATTTCATATGCCTCTTCCGCTTCCGCATCCACCATGCGCCCTGCGGTCCTCACGTTATGCGCATATTCCTTTTCAATCAACTTCTGGATGATGAATGGCTTGAACAATTCGAGCGCCATCTTCTTGGGAAGTCCGGCCTGGTGCAATTTAAGCTGCGGACCTACGACGATCACGGAGCGTCCCGAATAGTCCACGCGCTTTCCAAGCAAGTTCTGGCGGAAACGGCCTTGTTTTCCCTTGAGCGCGTCAGCCAAAGATCTAAGCGCCCTCCTTTGTCCGGTCGAAGCCGCGACACTCGCTTGCCCCTTGCGGGCGCTGTTGTCAAAGAGGGCATCCACCGCTTCTTGCAGCATGCGCTTTTCGTTGCGGGTAATCACCTCCGGCGCACCCAATTCGATCAGTTTGCGCAAACGATTATTGCGGTTGATGATGCGACGATAAAGATCATTAAGATCGCTTGTGGCAAAACGTCCTCCATCCAACGCCACCATGGGCCTTAAATCCGGCGGAATGACCGGGATTGCCGTCGGGAGCATCCACTCCAGGCGAAGCGAGGCCTTTTTGAATCCCTGAAACAGCTTGATGCGCTTCAAGAGCTTCTTTTTGTCGATCGTTTCTTCACTATCCAACTCTTTTTTGATCGCCTTTATCTCCTTATCAATGTCCAGCGATTCCAAAATGGCACGTACCGCTTCGGCTCCGATTCCGGCCGAAAAGACCTGGCCAAACCGAGTGGACAAATTGAAATATTCCAATTCTGAAAGGATTTGCAAAGGCTTGAGGCTTTTAAGCTCATCACGCAAAGATCGGTATTGATCCTTGAGCTCTTCCAAAAGCTGCTCTGCGGAACGCGAACCTTCCGCTTTGCCCCCCTTGATTTCTTTTTGCTTGGCTTTGTATTCGTTTTCCAGCTGGTTGATTACCGCATCGCGCGCCTCTTCATTGACGCTTTTGACAATGTAAGCGCTAAAATAAATCACCTTTTCCAAATCCTGCACCCCTATGCCCAGGGCACTACCGATCTTGGACGGAACTCCGCGCAAAAACCAGATATGCGAAACGGGCACAGCCAATTTGATGTGTCCCATGCGTTCGCGACGCACGATCGCCCGCGTCACCTCCACGCCGCATTTGTCGCAAACTATCCCTTTATAACGGATGCGCTTGTATTTACCGCAATAACATTCCCAGTCCTTGGAGGGGCCGAATATTTTCTCGCAAAAGAGCCCGTCTTTTTCGTAACGCTGCGTGCGATAGTTAATGGTTTCCGGCTTGGTCACCTCACCATGCGACCAATTGTAGATGTCATCCGGACTAGCAAGCTTGAGCTTGACGCTGCCGAAATCACTGACCTTTGTGATATTTTCCATATGAATGTCTTTTTCCTGCCCCCTTCTCCTTCCAGGAGAAGACCCGCTTCGACTCGATGAGCAGTTTATCGAATTGAGGCGGGTGCCTGAAGGGCGGATGAGGTTTTAGAAAAGCTTATTACGAGGTTAGGATTATATCTGCTCGATATCTTCCTTGGGCTGCTCGGTCTCCTTTTCGTCTTCCTCTTCCTCCGAAGGGTCCGCAAGCTTCGACCCGACCAAGTCGACTTCCAGACAAAGACCTTTAAGTTCATTCACCAACACATGGAACGAAGCCGGCAAATTCGGACTCTTGATCTTCTCACCTTTGATGATCGATTCGTATGCCTTGCTTCTTCCGAGCACGTCATCTGATTTGATGGTAAGCATTTCTTGGAGCGTGTAAGCCGCGCCGTATCCTTCCAGCGCCCATACTTCCATTTCCCCGAAGCGCTGCCCTCCGAACTGCGCCTTTCCTCCCAGCGGCTGCTGAGTGATAAGCGAGTACGGTCCGATGGAACGCATGTGTATCTTGTCTTCCACCAAATGGTTCAACTTAAGTACATACATAACTCCCACCGTGGTTTCGTTATCAAACTGTTCTCCGGTTTTACCGTCCACCAATCTAACCTTGCCGCTTTCGGGGAGGCCTGCTTTCTTAAGTTCTTCTTTGATATCTTCTTCCGTAATGCCATCCAATGCCGGAGTGGCTGCTTTGTAGCCCAACTTGAGCGCTGCCCAACCAAGATGGGTTTCCAGGATCTGCCCGATATTCATACGGCTGACCACGCCGAGCGGATTCAAAATCACATCCACCGGAGTTCCGTCAGGCAGATATGGCATGTCTTCCACCGGAGCGATGCGCGAAATAACACCTTTGTTTCCATGTCTTCCGGCCAGCTTGTCACCTACTTGCACCTTTCTGAGCTGCGCCACCGACACCTGAATCTGCTTGATTACGCCGGTTGGCAACTTGTCTCCCTGCTCGCGCGAAAGAATCTTGATATCCACCACCTTGCCATGCTCGCCGTGCGGCAAATACAAAGAGGAATCTTTTACATCCTTGGATTTTTCTCCAAAAATAGCTCGCAAAAGCCTTTCTTCCGGTGTCAGGTCCCCTTCACCCTTCGGCGTGATCTTTCCTACCAATATATCTCCCGAGGAAACTTCTGCGCCAATACGAATAATTCCCGTTTCGTCCAAGTTCTTCAGGCGTTCTTCGCCGATATTGGGAATGTCGCGAGTTACGACTTCCGGTCCAAGCTTGGTATCGCGCACGTCAATCGAAAAATCTTCAATGTGAATGGAACTATACCGGTCTTGGTGCAGCAATCTTTCCGAAAGAATGATAGCGTCTTCAAAGTTGTAACCATCCCACGGAATGAAAGCCACCACCACGTTTTGACCGAGTGCCAATTCGCCGTTGTCAGTCGCGGCTCCGTCCGCCAAAAGTTGCCCCTTTTTCACCACTTGCCCTTTGCTCACGCGCGGAGATTGACTCATGGAAGTGAACGCGTTCGATTTTTGAAAACTGAGCAAGCGGTACTCGCGGTCAAAGTGATCTTTCTTGGCTCCGACCGGCGCTTTCTCACGCACTACCACGCGACTGGCATCCACGACGATCACTTCGCCGTCATTTTGGGCCAACACTACCTGTCCGCTATCCGCAGCCGCCTTGTCTTCAATGCCCGTTCCCACCATCGGAGAATCCGGCACGATACAAGGAACGGCTTGGCGCTGCATGTTTGAACCCATCAGAGCACGGTTTGCATCGTCATGTTCCAAAAACGGAATAAGTGAAGTAGCCACCGAAATACATTGTTTGGCGCTCACATCTATATAATCCAAGCTGGTCGCCTCCGCCATTTCCGGATGTCCTTTCACGCGCGCCTCCACCAACTCTTCTGTAATGTTGCGGTCATCATCCATTTCCACGTTGGCATGCGCGATAATCAGGCGATCCTCCACGGTCGCATTCACATATTCCACCTCGCCGCTCACATACGGCATTATTTTTACCGTCTGGCTTCCGTTTTTGGCAAGTTTTTCCGCCAACTCGGCTGTTATTTTCTCCCCGATCTTGCCGATACCGGAAATCTCCTCTTTAAGCAAGCGGCCTCTCGTCAATTCCGGCTTGTTTTCCACTTCGTGCAGCACCTTGATATATGGCGTCTCCAAAAAGCCATATTCGTTGACGCGCGCATAAGTAGCCATATGTCCCACCAACCCGATATTAGGACCTTCCGGAGTTTCTACCGGACAGATGCGTCCGTAATGGCTTTGGTGCACGTCACGCACCTCAAATCCCGCTCTTTCGCGAGTAAGTCCTCCCGGACCCATCGCGGACAAGCGTCTTTTGTGTTCCAATTCAGCCAACGGATTCACCTGATCCATGAACTGCGAAAGCTGCGAAGAAGAAAAGAATTCCTTGATCGCGGCTGCCACTGGACGGGAATTTATCAGTTGTCCAGGAACCACCGTTGCCACATCGCAAGTACTCATCCGATCCTTGATGTTGCGCGCCATACGCGTCATGCCGATGCGCAGTTTGTTTTGCACCAATTCGCCCACACCGCGCACGCGACGGTTACCCAAATGATCAATGTCGTCGGCCAGTGCGCCTGGCGTATTATTGAGGCGAATCACTTCCTTGATAATCAAAATAAGATCATCCAGCCTGAGTACGCGGTTTTCCTCCTTGTCTTCTCTTTCCACACCCAACCGCTGATTCAAGCGGTAGCGTCCCACGCTGCCGAAATCATATTTTTCAAAATTGAAGAACATCGAATCCACCAACTGACGAGCATTTTCTTCCGTAGCCATATCTCCCGGACGGATACGCTTGTATATTTCCTTGTATCCCTCCCCTTGGCTCTTGGCGATATCCTTGGAAAGAGTCGTTTCGATAAAGCGGGTTTCCCCTGTATCTATATCTGCGAAAGCGGCCAAAATCTCTTCGTCCTTAACCATGCCAAAAGCGCGCAAAATGGAAGTGATCGGCACTTTGCGCTTGCGGTCTATGCGCGCGCTAAGCACGCCATCAAGACCCGTGTCGATTTCGAGCCACGCGCCGCGATTAGGAATGAGTTTCGCACCAAAAAGCTTGCGTCCTTTTTGGTATTCCATGGTGAAAAAGACTCCGCTGGAACGGATAAGCTGGCTCACCACCACACGCTCCACGCCGTTGATAATGAACGTGCCGCGATCGGTCATGACCGGGAAGTCTCCCAGATATATTTCCTGCTCCTTTATCTCGCCAGTCTTTTTGATCGTAAGGCGAGCCTTGGCGCGCAGTGGCGCCTCGTACGAGATATTCTTGTTTTTAGCCGTCTGCTCGTCGTATTTGGGCTCATCCAAATAATAATCCACAAACGAAAGCTCCAAATCCTTGGCAGTGAAATCACCAATCGGATTTATTTCGTCGAACAATTCCTTAAGTCCCGGTCCCAGAAGCCACTGATAAGAATCGATTTGCGATTCGATCAAGTTGGGAAGCGAAACCATCAGATGTTTTCTGAAGAATTTGCGCTTGGAAAGCGATGAGGTGGCACTGAAGGAATCCTTCACCTTGAGGGTCTTTTTTTCCGTGAGCATAAAAACAACTCTCACCCGTCCTTCCACTCTTCGAAAATGTCTTGGAAGAGAAGAAGTGCCGGAGCTGAGTTTTATTAGTGACGGCTTATTCAATTGTTGTTTCCCTTGTTTGAGCCACGTTTCCTTATACCTTGACAGCCCCGCGAGGCCGTTTTCAGCTGTCGGTTACTTGGCAAGAAGTTCACCCACTTTCCTAAAGCTTGCAGTAATAAAAAACATATCACAAAGCCCCAAGACCGTCAAGAGCCCCTCCGTAATTCCAATTTTCAAGCTAAAATCAAAGAAAAAGCAGGTCTCGTTCGTTCCTTTTCCGCTCAATGTTCCATTCGCAACTGATTATAAACCAGATGTCCGAGCGCCCCCAGTGATGTCAGCAAAAAAACGGCCCACAGCGCCCAACCAAAGAAAGGCAAGTATCCGGAAATGGCCAGGATTACCGTTCCACCCATCGCGTTAACCCAACTAACTTCCAATGTTTCCGTGCGCTTGAACACCTTGGAAACAAAACTCCCCAAAATTATGCCGGCACCAATCGCGGACACCAAGAACATACACGCAAAAGCCAAAATGACCACCAAGGAAACCAACGCCCCCACGCCACTCAAAGCCAAAAGCGCCGCCGCAAGCGGAATCAAGATAAGCATCGCCAACCCCCTGGCCCATTCGCCCCAAAAATTCACCTCCACCAACGCAGCAAGCGAATTGGCGGAGCGGCGAAAAACAAGCGTCAAAATAAGCGCAGCGGCAGCCAGCGTCACCACGCCCAGCGGCATAGCGGTAAAAGGTGCATAAGTTTCTTCTCCGAATATATGCGCGATTTTTCTCCAAATATCTCCGATAATGTTCCCCTCCGCCCCCATCGCCATTTTGAGAATTTTTCCTTGCGCAGAATCCGCTTTTGCCGCCAAAGTATACAGGCCCCCCAAATAAAAAACGGCGACCAAGAAAAACGTAAAACCTGCTCCGAAAAAATTCCTGCGCATATTTTTGTGCTTAAATTATATCCCCTCCGCCTTAAACAAAAGGGAGCCGACCCGAGGGTCGACTTCCATTACTACAAGGTCATTCTTCCTGGTATTTCATCGCGACCTGCCAAGCTTTGGCCACCGTCTGAACGATGCGCGAACTGGTCACGCCCGAAACTTTAGAAATCGCGGGCACGATTTTTTCGATTCGACTCCTGACCACGCCATTTCGCTCCAAGAGCAAATCGATACTGGCAAGCAAACGCTCGCTCAAAGAATGCTCCCCCGTCCAGGATACTTGGTCGATCTTTTTGCGCCCTTCTTTGAGAATCACCTTTACATCATTACCGTCAAGCTTTATGGTCAAATGCATCTGGATAGTTTTAAATTTCAAATCTATATCTCAAAATCACTTTTTAACCTTATCCCACTCGATCTTCCATGGATCCGTTTTTCTGCCCGGAGCAATATCTTCATGCCCCAAAACACTTTTTATGCGGTGACGCTCTTTGATGTCTGCCAACAATGAATTAAGCGCGCTATATTGCTCCTTGGTAAAGCCGCTTTCCAAATCCCCCACCAGTTCTATGCCGATGGAAAAATAATTCACCCCCGTCCGCCCGTCAGGCATGCGGCTTTCGCCCGCATGGTACGCAACATTTTTCTCCTCCACCAATTTATAAACATCTCCCTGCCTGCCAATGATATAATGCGCCGCCACGCCGTAACTTTTATAGATAGCGATTATCTTTTCCACGTCATACTTGTCGCCGCCCAAAGAGTTGTACGAAGAATGTATCACTACCGTATCCGCGCTGCGTGTCGCCGAGCGCTCAAATCCCCAGCCTACCAATTTCTCTTGTATTTTGGAGGTGCCTTTTTTCCCTTTCTCCTTTGAAATCCCCGCCTCCTCCTTGGGAGGCACGCTCGGTTCTTGCTTTTGCTCCCTTGCCAATTCTTGCGGCGACACAGCTTCCTTGTCCATATTTTCTTCAGCCGCCTGTCGTTCCCCTGGGACAAAACTTTCTTTCTCGTTTAGGGAAATTTCTTGCGGCGAAATTTTTTCCGCTTGTTTTTCCAAAGAAGAATTTTCTATACTTACGGTTTTTTTCCTGCCCGCCTCCAAACCCAAAACCCCAAACGCTCCCCCCAAAAGAAGCATCCCCAGCGCACCGGCCATGATTTTGTCATTTTTTTGCATAGCTTTCTCAGTATACACGCCCGGCCCCAAGGGACAAGTTCGGATAGCCGCACGTATCATTATTCGTTTGACAGAATTAAAAAATAGGAGTATAATATAAAGAGGTGTTTCAATGCCTACAAAAAGCGCCTCTGCACAGAAAGGAAGAGCTTATGCTGCCTATCGTAATCCTTCTTGGTTTTTGTTTGCTGTGGGTAATCATGGACAGATTCCTACCCAAAATAGACGACCGTCCAGATCAACCCAAGCAAGAGGAGCGCCGCCATCACTAACGTGATGGCTTTTTTTATTTTCAAAATCTTCAAAATGCCCGCTCCCTCCGCTCACGGCTGCGCGAGGGGAAGCATTTCCTCCAAAGCTCCGCTTGCGTTGGTAATCATCCCGCCCCAACGCTTGAACATCGGATCTGTCGGATCCGGCACGGCCAAACTCATCGTTTCCGCATCTTTTGCGGATTTTTCCGCTGCGCCACTTTCCGCACCGCCGACAACGGGGACATATTCTATTTTTTCCCTTACTCTTTTGGCTGCTTTTTCCGGATCCATTTTTTCCACTTTGGCCCTGGATATCTCCTCTCCGCTTTTGGTATCGAAATACCTCACCTTTCTTTCCACCATTGCGCCGGCCACTTTTTCTTGCGCAAAAGACATGTTCGTGCGTGGCTCATATGCGACAAAACTCTCAAAATTGCTTCCCGCCAACGTTTCGCGCATAAAAGCGTTCCAAATGGGTGCCGCCACAAACACCCCGTCACTTCCGCCTTTCATCTGACGGTTGTCGTTGTTGCCGGCCCACACTCCCACCGCCAGCGACGGCGTAAAGCCCACCGTCCAGGCATCACGGAATTCCTGCGTCGTCCCGGTCTTGGCCGCCACCGGCCGTCCGTCAGGCATGATAAGCGGACTGCGCGGCCCAAAAATCGGCGTACGCGCCTTATTGTCCGAAAGGATGGATGTTATGCGGCGCGCGATCTGCGCATCCAAAACTTTTTTATTTTCCGGCGTGCTTTGAAATATCTCCTTTTGGCGCGCATCACTTATGGAAAGCACGCCATGCAAGCTGTTTTTGACTCCGTCGTTGGCAAATACGCCGAACGCGCCGGCCATATCCAAAAGCTTGACTTCGCCGCCGCCAAGCACAAGACTTAAGCCGTAGCGCTTGCGGTCATTGAGGGTCGTAATTCCCAACCGGTGCGCCAGCTCGATGGTATTGTCTATGCCAGCCAGATAAAGCGTCTTGACCGCCGGCACATTGAGCGATTGCGCCAGCGCTTCACGCATGCTCATCAGGCCGTGGAATTTGCCGTCGTAATTGCGCGGGATATAATCGCGCCCCGATCCGTCCGCTCCGAAATTTGTCGGCGCGTCCAGCACCTTTGTTTCCGGCTCATATCCTTTTTCAAAAGCAGCCGCGTATGCAAAAGGCTTAAAAGAAGAACCGGGCTGGCGCGGCCGCAACGTCACGTTTACCTGCCCGTCAATGGACTCATCGAAAAAATCCCGGCTTCCGACCATGGCCAACACCTCTCCGCTCTTAGGGTCAACTGCCACCAGCGCCGCGTTAGTCGCGCCGCGCGCCATGTTTTTTTGCGCACCTTCACGCACCACCCTTTCGCCGCGGCTCTGCATCTGCATGTCCAGCGTCGTAACCACGTTTAGCCCGCCTGTTTCCAAAAAATCCCTTCCGTATTTGTTCTCCAGCTCTTCCATTACGTAGAACACGAAATGCGGCGCCTTTATCTCATCGCGCAAAGGCCTCACCTTGGCGAGCGTGTCCTCCCTGAGCGCTTTGTCCACTTCTTGCTGGGAAGCCAGTTCCAGTTTGGCTATCCTTTCCAAAATACCTTTTTGCCGGACGATAAGTTCATCGCTATGCGCATGGTAAGGGGAATAATACGTGGGCGCTTTGGGCAACGCAGCCAAAAGAGCCGCTTCATCCAGGGAAAGATCTTTGGCATCTTTGCCAAAAAAAGTGCGTGCGGCCGTCTGGATGCCGTAAGCATTGGAACCGTACGGAATCTGATTAAGGTACGCGTCCAAAATCTGCTGCTTGTCGTAATGCTGCTCTATCTTGAGCGCGATGACCGCTTCCAGTACCTTCCTTCGCAGCGTTTTTTCGCGCGAAAGAAACACACTGCGTGCCAGCTGCTGGGTAATGGTAGATCCCCCCTGACGAATACCCTCGCGGGCAATGTTAACGCGCATAGCCCGCGCGATCGCCAAAGGATCCACTCCTACATGGCGATAAAAAGCATCATCCTCGGTGGCTACCGTGGCAATGCGTACCGCATCCGCTATATCCTCGTGGGGGACCACTACCCGGTTTTCTTCCCCGTGGATTTCGTACAGCACCTGCTTGCCGCTGCGGTCGTACAAAAAGGAAGTTTCCGCCACCCGCCGCGTCATGAGGGCATGGGCCGGCGGTGTGGCCAAATAATAAACAAGCCCCAAGCCGACCACTGCGCCCAAAACAACCAACAAAAAAGCATCCAAAACGCCCAGCGCCAGCTGCCTGGCCCAAGTCCTCTTTCTCTTTCCTTTTATTTCCTTCTTTCCGCCAAACATATCCTTTCCTTCCTTTATTCTTTATCTTGCCTCTAATACAACTATACGCGCAAAAGTTTCGGCAACTTGCGAAATTTTTTCCCACAAAAAGCAGCCGCTCCAAATAATAGCCGCTCCGACTCTTTTTTTATTTTGCGCCAAATCTCACCGACCCCTTAAGCGCATCGCTTGAGATACGCGTTCCAACGCCAATATCTGCGCGCCCAACCGCAAAGTAGTCGCATGCTTGTTTTTGGTTTGCCAAGAAGCAGCAAAAGCTTCCTCCATTCGCTCTTTAAGCCTTACAAGCACCTCATCTTCCTTCCAGTAGAAGCCGTAAGCATTTTGCACCTGTTCAAAATAGCTGACCACTACGCCGCCGGCGTTGGCCAAGATATCCGGCACCACCAAGACATTGCGCTTGGCCAGTTCCTTGTCCGCTTCGGGGGTGGTTGGTCCGTTGGCCACCTCTAACACCATTTTTGCTTTCAATTTTCCCACGTTTCTCTCCGTAAGGGAATTCTCCAGCGCGGAAGGAATAAAGATATCCACTTCCGGAAAACTCCCATCCCCGGGAACGAACCCGTCTGATCCTGGATATCCTTGCACGCTTCCTGTTTCTCCTTTGTATGTTCCGACATTCTTTATGTCCAGCCCCATATGGTTCACGGCCATGCCCCGCGAATCGCTCACTGCGATCACCCGGTATCCTTCCTTTTGGAGAATCTGTGCCAGATGGCTGCCGGCATTGCCAAATCCTTCGATGGCCACCGTCGCGCCCTTTCCCAGGCCCATCTTTCTGGCTGCCTGCTCTAAAACATAAAAGGCTCCCTGGGCGGTAGCATGCTCACGGATTAAAGACCCGCCCAAGGCAAGGGGCTTCCCCGTAATGATGCCTGGCGCATGATGTCTGGAAATAATCTCATATTCATCCAGCATATAGCCCATGATGCGCGCATCCGTATATACGTCCGGCGCCGGAATATCTATTTCAGGTCCCACGATAGCAAAAATGGCGCGCATATATCCGCGTGAAAGTCTTTCCAATTCCCCTTCGGAAAGACTGCGGGGATCCACGATCACCCCGCCCTTGGCGCCGCCTAGCGGAATATTGGCGACTGCCGTTTTCCAGGTCATCCAGGCGCTGAGTGCCTTCATTTCGTTTGCCGTTACCTGCGGATGGAAACGGATCCCTCCCTTAAACGGCCCGCGCGCGTCATTGTATTGGCTGCGATAACCCGTAAAAACTTTCGTGCGGCCATCGTCCATCTTTACCGGAATGGCAACTTCCAAAAAACGCTGCGGCGCCTGCAGTCTGGCCACGAGGCTCTCTTCCAAGCGGCCCAGTTCGCTTGCCCGAGCAAGTTGAGAAAGCATGTTTTGAAAGGGATCGTTTTCGGACATATGATTTGGATTTTAAAGTTTTAAGGTTTTTCAGATACCCCTTATGGGTATATGATAATCCCGCTCCGGAAAAGATGTCAAATACCCCTTGGGGGTATACTAAAAAACACTCCCCGGGGAGTGTTTTTTAGTACTTTTTTCTACCGGGCTTATTTCCTGGCAAACCCTTCCAGGGCCCTTAAGGCTTCCACCGGCGTCATGAATACCACCGTATTGGATTGATCGGAAGAAAGATCGTTGATGGAATGAAGGGTCCTCAGATGCAAAGCTCCCGGCGCAGCCCCGAGTATTTCCGCCGCTTTGGCGATATTTTGCGCCGCAATCAGCTCCCCTTCCGCATTGATGATCACCGCCCTTTTCTCGCGCTCCGCTTCGGCCTGCTTGCTTATTACGCGCTTGAGCTCTTCCGGCAAAACCACGTCCTTGAGCTCTACGGACTGCACCTCTATTCCCCAGGCATCCGAAGCCTTGTCCACGATCGTGCGGATGCGGTCCGCAATCACGTCGCGGCTGGAAAGAAGCTCGTCCAAGTCCACTTCCCCCACCACGTTACGCATGGTAGTCTGCGCCAATTGCGACACGGCAAAAAAGAAATTTTCCACTTCGATAATCGCCTTGGCCGCATCGCTAACCCGGTAATAAATGACCGCGTTGACCGTTACGGAGATGTTGTCTTTGGTGATTGCTTCCTGGTCAGGCACATCCACCGCCCTTACGCGCATATCCACTTTCTGATAACTCTGGAACACCGGCAACACCAGTCTCCAGCCCGGCTCCATCGTGGAAGAAAACTTGCCGAACGTAAATTTAAGCCCCTTCTCGTACTGGTTTATCTGCCGGATGGAGACCAGCACCAGCACCACGAGAATCGTAAGCAATACTCCCATTTTTTTAGCTTTAAAAAATTATTTTTGTACGCGAAACTCCAAATAAGTGGCCACTTCCTTGCTTTCCAGACTTCCTTCTTTGGCCATTATAGCATATGCGGTTTCTTGCGAAGAATAAGGAAATAAATCCTTTTTTGCGCCCAGAGCGACCGAAATCCGCTCCGTCAAGGAAACTTTGCTGCGCCTGTAAGCCATTAGCGCCCTTTCTATGCGCCATGCTTTTTCAAAAGGTATTTCCAGCCCTTGCGCCAAAAAAGATTCCGCTACGGCAGCCATGATGCGGATGTCTTTGGGGATCTGCGCCAAGGAAAAATTTTCTGCCGCCAATTCTTTGGCAGCTCCCCCCTCTTCCAAAAAAGATAGGCACTCCGAAAGAGGCTTCTCCGCCCACGTTCCATCCACAAAAGACATCTTCGTACCCTTGCACCAGGTGCAATTTCCCAAAGTGAATGAGAAAAGAAATGTTCTGTGACCGTCCCTTTTGCCCCAAATGACCGGACCTATCATTCCCGCTGCCCCCAGACGCATCCTTAATGTACCCACTTTGGACCTGAAGGAAAGTCCGTTTTTTTGGGCAAAATCAAAGACACGCTTTTTCGCCCGCCAAGCGCCGAGGATGTACAGCGGCAAAAAAAGCAAAAAAACAAATGCCCAAACCACCAGCAGCGTTCCTTTGGTAGAAATATCCATTTCCTGTTTTTTTTAACGAACAGAGTAGTTGAGAGTGACCTCAATCACAATCTCGTCGCTGCCGGACGGAACTGCGGGCTGAGCGGATTTGGCTTCCATTGCTCCGCCCATTCCGCCATAACCGTAGGGAATGGGATTTTCCGGTCCGCTCAAAACATTTTCATACCAACTGGCCACCTCTCCGAGCTTCACTCCGGCCGCCCGAGCCATCTCGGGAGCTTTGGCACGCGCATCCGCTATTGCCAACAGCCGCGCTTGCTGCTTGAGGGCAGCCACGTCTTCCACTGCAAAATTTATGCCCTGCACTTGGTTTGCTCCCGCGCCGCTAGCAGCGCTGATGACGCGCGAAGTGGCATCTTGGCTTTGATCTATCCCTCTTATCTTTACCGTCAATTGCTGGTTGGCGCTGTAACCGGCCGCACGTTGCACTCCGTCAGCATAATCATATTGGGGATTAACGCTGTAATTTTGCGTACGGATATCTTCCCTGGGAATGCCGCTTCCTTCCAAAGCGGCTACGATGGCGGTCATTTTGCCATTGAGCTGCCGCAATGCCTCTTCGGCACTCGATGCGCGATCAACTTGCACTCCGAAAACGGCCGTGGCCGTATCCGGACGATACGCAATCTTCCCTTGTCCGGTAATGCCCACCTGGTTTTGCGGCGGACTCACGATCCGCTCGCGCAAAATGGAAATTATGAGCACGGCGCAAAGAGCCAAAATTCCCGTCGCCGCCAAAACGACCCTGGGATCCTTCCATGCTTCAAATCCGCCCGCTTGTCCGCTCTCCATAAGATTTTAAAATTATTTATTTACGCTTCTATAATACCATATTTACCGCTTTTTATTTACAAGCAAAAACCTCCCGAAGGGAGGTTTTTGTCAAGACTGTCGACAAAGCTCTTTTTTACTCAAAAGCCACCAATTCCACGTCAAAAACAAGCGTTGCGTTGGGCGGAATCACGCCGCCGGCCCCGCGCGCGCCGTAACCGAGCTCGGAAGGGATGGTCAAGGTGCGCTTCTCGCCCACCTTCATCCCCAAAAGACCCTGTTCCCATCCTTGAATCACCATTCCTTGTCCGATCTGGAAGGTAAAAGGCTCGCCGCGATCCACGCTCGAGTCGAACTTGGTGCCGTCCGTGAGCTTACCGGTATAATGCACGCTTATCAGGTCGCCGCTTTGCACCTTCCTCTCGCCCGTGCCCTCTTTGGTTGTCTTGATTTCCAAATCCATAGGTTTTTCTTCTTTTATTTGGTTATCTTGTTTCGACTCCGTCTGGGGTTTTGCGGCTTGCTCCTCGAGCGCCGCAATTTCTCTTTTTTCCTGATATTCAGCTTTCTGCGGCCGGTTAAGCGCCACAAACACCCCTGCTACAGCCAGGACCGCCCCGCCCAAAATAAAAATCTTTTTTTCCATAACTCTTTTGGCTTAACTTCCTTCCCGTCCACAATAACACGCAAGAGGTCATTTAGTCGAGAAATTTCCTTTTTGACCCTGTAGCCATTCCTCAAAAATATTTGAAAGGTCTTTGAAATTTTTTTCATCTTTAACAATCTGTTCATGCCCGCTTGCTTTCCCTCGCTCGCATCTCGCTGCTGTCGGGTTCGACTCCCCTTTGCCATTTCAATATGACCAAAAAGAATCTCTGACTTAGAGATTCTTTTTGGTTAAGTGAGCGGGTAGTTCACGACGTTAGAACTTTTTTTATGCAGGAGCAAGCCATTTTTTATGTTCCAGA
>DAOKZJ010000009.1:0-7963 GCA_035325685.1 Candidatus Moraniibacteriota bacterium
GCACGGGCGCTAGGAATCGAACCCAGGCTAACGGTTTTGGAGACCGCTGTTCTACCACTAAACTACGCCCGCATTTTTCAAAAATTCCAAGAAACAAGAAACAATAACCAAACGAATTTCAATCATCAAATTAACAACGTTTGAAATTTGAAAATTGCATATTGAATATTTTTTGTAACTTGCCTCCTGGAACTTGAATCTTCCATGGCGCTTTCGCGCCATGGGGTTATTTCATTTCCTTGTGTTCGGTGTGCTTGCGGCAATGATTGCAAAACTTATTGAGCTCCAATTTCTCCTTCACCTTCTTCTTGTTGCGTTTGGTGTAGTAGTTGATGTTCTTGCACTCGCTGCAGCGCAGCTTGGCCATGTTTTCCTTGATGATTCCCATTGTAGTAAAAGTTATCTTATTACATTTTCTGCCGTCCCATATCCGGACGGCACCCCTCTCCTCTTTTCGGAAGCGCGAGATGGCAACTATCTACGCACCCGCTTCCTACTTTGAGCCGTTGACCGGGATTGAACCGGTGACCTTATCCTTACCATGGATACGCTCTACCAACTGAGCTACAACGGCATTATTTCCATCACAATACCTACCCGTTTTTGCTTTAGCAATATACAAGCGCCAGCATGTCCCTCGACAAGCTCGGGACACTTCTCCCCATAGCCTCATAGTTAAATCCGCCCACAATAGCTTTTCTTTACGCTGAGTGAGCTTTCATTTATGAAAGCAAGCGAAGTGTGGGCAGTGAGGGATTTACGCGAATTTTTCTGCTGAAAAATTCTTGCCCAGGGCAGCGTCAAGTCCTCGCTCGCTCGAACTTGCCGATACTCGATTGTTCGCCTTCGCTCACATCTCGCTTCTGCCCGTTCGAATCCCCTCTTGCTATTGTCAATTAACTTAAAACCGATGTCCCAAGGGGACATTTGTTTTAAATTATGTGGGCAGTGAGGGATTCGAACCCCCGAAGACATAAGTCGCCTGATTTACAGTCAGGTGCGATTGACCACTCCGCCAACTACCCTTATTTGCGCCAAGGCGCTTGAATTTCCAATGACCAATTTCCAATTTCCAATCAAATCTCAATGATCCAAGGAATAATCTTTCAAAAAAATTAATCCATTAAAAATTCATTTGAAATTAAAAATTCTAAATTTTAAATTGCTTTGCATTGATGAGCCACCTGACGGACTCGAACCGACGACCCACTGTTTACAAAACAGTTGCTCTACCAACTGAGCTAAGGTGGCAATGCACACCCAAACATTATTGCACACCCTGGCCAGCTTTTCAACCCCTCCTAACGCCTGGACAGCGGCGACTGCTGTTCCAACAATATTCTTTCGAATTTGCGTATCTTCATTCTGGCCTTTATATACCCGGGACTGAGCCGAGAAACCTGCTTGAAACATTCCAAGGCATCCTGGATGTTGCCAGCCTCCTCGTAATAAGTACCCAGCCGTTCATAAGCCTCCATATCGCGCGGATTCATGGCTATGCGCTTAATAAGCACTTCTTCCAATTGCTCATTGCGCGTCTTTTTGCGCAGCTGACGCACCACCCCCCGAGAAGAATCCCCGGCTTTTCCTTCCGTTTCTTTTTTTCGAGGAAGAACTTCTCCTTCTTTCCGGTTCATTCCTGCCAAAGACTTTTCCTTTTGCGCAGCCATCCTTTCGGGAAAAACAATTTCTCCCAACTCCTCCCTTGCAACTTCTTCCTCTTCTTTCTTTTCTTTTTCGTTATTTTCCTTTATTACCTCCAGCTGTTGCGTGCGATGCTCTCTAACCGCATGAAACCATTTGTTGGAAGCATTATGCATCTTGAGCGAGAAAAGCTTCGATTTGTGCATCAGCCGCTCCAACATTTTCAGCAAAAACTGTCCCAAAGCAGCAAAAAGTGCTTTGATTTTCTTGCCCGCAAAAGATTCTTCCTGCGAAATCATTCCCCCTTCCCGCTCAAGCTGGTCCGCCTTGCGAAAAAGAAAAACTACCAAAAAAGCTAAGCTTACTACGATTATTATGGGCGGTATGATGTAATTAAGCATGGTTTGTGTGCTTGAAAACTACTTGAGTTGATCGTGCGAATAAGTAACTATGGCTCCGTCAGTCAAACGCACCCTGACTTGACCCGTAAGGGCATTAACTTCCAATACTTCCCCTTTCCCTTGCGCCGTCCTGACCGCCGAATGCGGCTGTGGCAGGCCTTTGAGCATTTGCTGATACTGACCGGTCTCGTGGGCGAGGCAGCACATAAGTCTGCCGCACACGCCCGAAATCCGCTCACTACCGCGATGTGCTATCTGCTGAACGCGCGCCATTTCTATGCTGATACTCGGAATCCCTCCCTTGAGCCGCTTACAACACAAATCCCTGCCGCATGCTCCGCATCCCATAAGGCGCCGCGCTTCGTCGCGTGATCCTATCTGATGCATGCGCACGCTGCGCCTGAATATCTGCGCAATACTTTTGACCAATTCGCGGAAATCCACCCGCTCATCCGCGGTAAACATTACCGCCATAGAAGAGCCGTCCAAGCTCATCCGCACATCCACCAATTTCATGGCCAATTTCAAGCGATCCACTTCCTCCCGACAAATTCGCATTGCTTCCTTGCGCTTCTCTTCGTTGCCTTCGGCATCCTTCAAGTCCTGTTCGGTAGCTTTGCGCACCACTACACACTGATTGTCTTCGTCTGCGTCCAAAACCCCTCCCTCTTTACAGCGTACAACTGTGGCCAATTCCAAGCATTGCTGTTCACGCACGATAACTTTGTCACCGACTGCCAGCTCCATTCCACAGATGCAAAGACGCGGCATCTCCCAGGAATATACGCAGACTAAACATGTTTCCATAATCTATATCCGTTTCCGCTGCGCGAGCATGTCCTGAAAGATCAGGTTTATTAGAGCTCGAGGCGCGAAAATCCGCCAATTTGGATGTTTTCTCCAATCTTTCCGATATTTTGTGCGATCAGGTCCCCAATCGTCACAGCCGGATCTTTGACAAACGGCTGCGTCAACAAGGCCGCTTCTTCGCGAAACTTCTTTTCCTTTCCCTCCATAATCTTTGCCAGCATCGCCTCCGGCTTTCCTTCGCTCGCGAGTTGTTCGCGCCAGATTTCTTGCTCCTTAGCCACCACTTCAGCCGGAACCTCCTCCGGACGCACATACTGCGGATTCATGGCCGCCACATGCATGGCAATGTCACGCCCGAGCTGCTGAAAATCCTCGTTACGCGCCACGAAATCCGTCTCGCAAAGAAGCTTTACGATCACACCCACGCGCATGTTCGAATGGACATAAGAGGAAATGACGCCTTCGCGCGCCTCGCGGTCCGCTTTCTTTACGGCCTTGGCACTTCCTTGCTTGCGCAAAAGCTCGATAGCTTTAGCTTCGTCGCCGCCAGCCTCCTCAAGCGCTTTTTTTATATCTACCATTCCCGCGCCAGTCTGCTGGCGCAATTTCTTGATGACTTCCAACATATCGTTTGTATTGTAACGCTAAACCCGCCTCCGCAAAAGACCCCTCGGAGCCTTTATTTGCGGCTGCGCGGCGCGCGCTGAATCTTACCTTCCTTTTCCTCTTTTTTGGGAGCCTCGATTTTTTCCGGCTTGACGCTAAGTGCCTTGCAGAAATAGCCGAGCACCAGACGCAAAGAAGAAAGCGCATCGTCATTGGCAGGCACCGGATAATCCACCTTCATAGGATCGGTATTGGTGTCCGAAATGGCCACCACCGGGATACCCATCTTCTGCGCCTCGGTAATCGCCAACTCATCCTCCTTGATGCTCATGGCGATCACTGCGCCAGGAAGCTCCGTCATCTGCTTGATGCCGCCCATGCGCTTTTCCAGCTTCTCCATCTCTTCGGCTTTTTTAAGCTGTTCGAATTTGGTATATTTGCGCAGCTCCCCTTTTTCTATTTTTTCTTCCAACTCCAAAAGATATTTAGCGCGAGCGCGAATCACCTTGAAATTGGTAAACGTTCCACCCAACCAGCGCTCCACCACGTACGGCATGCCCATTTCCTTGGCCGCTTCAGTAACCAAATCTTTGGCCTGAACTTTCGTTCCTACGATCAGAACCTGCTTGCCGCTGCGGCGCACGCTGGAAATAAATTCCATAGCCTCTTCCAGCTTCTCGCGGCTTTTGGCCAAATCGATGATATTTATGCCTTTGCGCGTCCCGAAGATATACGGAGCCATCTTGGGATTACGGCGTGATTTTTGGTGTCCGAAGTGCATACCCGCCTTGAGCATCGCTTCCAGGCTGACTTCCAAAGAGCCCAAAACAGAGGGCGAAAACCCGCTCTCCTTCGCTGCCGCATCTTGCGGCTGCATTTTCTTTTCCATAACGTTTTTTCCTTTATTCCGGCCTCCGTTTAAACGGCAAGCCAGACACCTACTTTTGCTTTTTTAAGCCGAAAACCCGGAGCGACCAGCCTCGGGCAGGAATCGACAGGCAAAAGTATGCAGGATGTAATTTATTAATACGCTACCAAGTATAGCACAAGGCGCGCCCTTGTCAATTTCTGCTGCGTATGCTAGAATCCCCTGGCGTAGAGATACGACAATTTAAGTAATCCTTATTCCCTGAGGCTGCGGCGTACCTTTGGCGGCGCGGCAAACAAGCAAAAAATATGAAAAAAGGCATCCATCCGGAGTATTTCAGCGATGCGACCGTTACTTGCTCTTGCGGAGCAGTGCTTTCCACCGGCGCGACCATCAAATCCATGCATGTGGAAATCTGCTCGCAATGCCATCCTTTTTATACCGGCAAGAAAAAAGTTGTGGACACTACCGGACGCGTAGACCGCTTCAAGAAGCTGGCCGAAAAAACAGCCAAGGCACAAAAAGTGGCCAAAGAGGCGGCCAAGGCCAAAAAGGGAAGCGCTGCCAAAAAGGAAATCAAGGCGGCCAAGGAAAAGGAAGAGGCCAAATAAGACTTTCGGAAATATTCAGCAAAGACCGCCTGCGCAAGCAAGCGGTCTTTTATTGGAAGCTGTTAAAAAAATGATTTCCGGCCATTTGCCTTATCCGGTCTAAAATTGTATATTGTTAAAGATCCGCGACTTTTGTTTGCAGATCCGCACCCAACAGTATTTTTTGTCTTTTCCTTATGAAAGATCAACTTGACCAGATCAGAAAAGAATACGACCAGCTCACTGCCGACCTCAGCTCCCCGGAGGTCCTTTCGGATAACAAAAAGATGGCCACGCTCGGCAAGCGCCAGAGCGAACTCTCCGAACTCATCGCCAAAATGGACGAGTTGGCAAAAATCGAAGGAGACATGCGCGGCAATGCCGAAATAATGAATACCGAGGAAGATGCCGAGATGAAAGAGTTGGCCCTGGAGGAGAACGTCGACCTGTCCAGGCGCAAGGAAAAACTGGAGAAGGAATTGGAAATGCTGCTCCTGCCCAAAGACCCCAATGACGAAAAAAACATCATTGTAGAAATCCGCGCCGGTGCGGGCGGCGACGAAAGCGCGCTTTTCGCCGGCGACCTCTTTCGCATGTATTCCCGCTTTGCCGAAAAAAACGGCTGGCAAACCGCCATCATGAATTCCAACCGCAATGACTTAGGAGGATTCAAGGAAGTGGTTTTTGAAATAAACGGCCGCGCGGATAACCCGGTGTACAAAAAACTTAAATACGAATCCGGAGTGCATCGCGTACAGAGGGTGCCCGAGACCGAAAAGATGGGTCGCGTGCACACCTCCACCGCCACCGTTGCCGTGTTGCCCGAAGTGGAAGAAGTGGACCTGGTCATCAACGACAAAGATCTGCGCATCGACACTTTCGCTTCTTCCGGACCGGGAGGGCAGTCCGTCAACACGACCATGAGCGCCGTACGCATCACCCATCTTCCCACCGGGCTGGTTGTCTCCTGCCAGGATGAAAAATCCCAGCTCAAAAACAAGGACAAGGCCCTGAAAGTGCTGCGCTCACGCCTACTGCAGTTGGAAGAAGAAAAACGCGCCAAGGAAATAGGCGATGCGCGCCGCAGTCAGATCGGCACCGGCGACCGCTCGGAAAAGATCCGCACTTACAACTTTCCCCAAGACCGCATCACCGACCACCGCATCAAGCAGTCTTGGAGCAACATCCCGGGCACGCTGGACGGCAACTTGGATCCGATCGTGGACGCCTTAGTCGAAGAAGACATCAAGCTGAAGATGGCAAAAGCCTGAATACTCCCAAAGAAGTACCCCCAAACCGGCCCATCGCCGGTTTTGTGCATGACTTTCTCTTGTGACAAAAAAACCGAACAGCGCCTTGCATAGAGCTGTCCGACCATGCCCGAATTGAAACGACGCATATATACCAAAGTCGCCAACACCGATTTACAAACCATCAAAAGCCCGTTAGACTGATTTGCATGAAAAGCATCTCCGACATCCAAAAAGAATATTCCGGAAAAATTACTCGGATCGATCTGGAACTTTTACTTGCCCACGCCCTCAAAAAGCCGCGCGAGTTCGTTTTGGCGCATCCGGAATACAAGTTGTCCGAATTACAAGTTACCAGTTACAAATTACAAGCCGAGCGCAGGATGCAAGGCGAACCATTGGCATACATAACGGGACACAAGGAATTTTACGGCCTGGATTTTATCGTCAACAAACACACTCTTGTCCCCCGCCCGGAAACGGAATTGATCGTCGAGCTTGCACTCAAAGAGTTACAAATTGAAAATAACGAACTGAAAGTCGTCATAGATGTGGGCACTGGCAGTGGTTGCATCATAACTTCAATCGCAAAAGAAATTCAATCTTTCAACTCTGAACTTTCAACTTTCAACTTTTGGGGAATAGACATTTCCAGAGAAGCTTTGCAAGTAGCCGAAAAGAACGCCGCCTTGCACGGCTTGGATAAGAAAATAGATTTTCTCCACGGAGACTTGCTGGATCCATTTATCCGAAATCCGAAATTTGAAATTCAAAACTCCACACTGGTGATCGTGGCCAATCTTCCTTACCTAAGCGACGAGATCTACGCCAGTGCGCCGCGCGACGTACTCAACTTCGAACCCAAAACCGCCCTTCACTCTCCCCAAGGCGGTCTCGCGCACTACCGCAGACTGCTTGGGCAAATACGGGACCTGAAGGCTGCAAACCGCCAGCTGCAAATTTTCTGCTATGTGGAGTTCAGCCCGGAGCAAAAAGAAGATCTTGAAAAACTCATCCGAAACATCTTGCCAAAAACAGATACTTCCTTGCACCGCGACTTGGCCAAACGTCACCGCATAGCGGAAATAAAACTGCAATAAGCCAAAAAGGCAACACAAAACCCCGCCATTGGGCGGGGCTTTGCGCTGCCGGCTTGCATTGAAGCCAGTCAGGGAAGTATATGAAGAGAAAAACTATTTCTTCTTCTTAGCCACCTTCTTCGTAGCCTTCTTCACTGTCTTCTTCACTGCTTTCTTAGCAGTCTTCTTTACTGCTTTCTTAGCAGTCTTCTTTACAGCCTTCTTTGCCACCTTCTTGGTAGCCTTCTTTGCTGTCTTTTTCTTTGTTGCCATGAGACTCACCTCCTTCCATCTCTTGTCGATTTTCTATGCGAAGCGGAACAAGATGTTCCGCGGCGCATTCGGAAATTCATTTCCGTCATGTGCCGCAGACACCTTACCTTGCTTCATAGCTCGGACAAGTTTTTTTGTTTATGTTTTGCACGCTCTTGAGAAGCGCTATCGACTTCGGATTTTTTTTGGAAACGCATCAAGCATTTCATATCCATCCTTACTTAAAATTATATTCCAACTTCTTTAAAAAGCAATACAAAAAAGTTATCCACATGCAAAATATTTTTTAAAAAATTATCCGATCTGCAGCCGTTAAAAATTTCTTGTTTTTTCTTAGGAAAATTAAATATTTTTACGACACTACCTTCCCCTGTTACTTTGCTGCTAATAATGGATACATCGACTAATAAAAATAATTTCAAAAAAATCACTGAGCAAAAAA
>DAOKZJ010000009.1:8063-32051 GCA_035325685.1 Candidatus Moraniibacteriota bacterium
TCCTTTCCTACACCCCAAATTCTCCCCAAGTTAGGCCAAGAAACGCCAGTTTTGTCCAGTTGACGCTCCAAACTCCCTTTCCTACAATGGAAACAAGCGGTCGATCCGCTCCCTGGGAGCGGAAGGCTTCAACGCAAGCGTCTTTAAAAAAACAGATAAATCTAGAAAGGATGGTGAAATTATGCAAGAACACACACCTGAAGAAGAAGGCGTAGGATCCGAAAAAATGAAGCAGTGGCTGCAAGACAACCTCCGCATTATCGTGAGCATTGCCATCGTGGTAGCTATCGCCGGCGGAATATATTCATATTCCAAAAGAGCGGAATCCCCGATCGTGACCGATGAAACCGCCCTGGAAAGCAGCGAACAAGCCGCCCAGGAAGGAACTGAAGCAGTGGAAGTTTCCGAAGAAAAAACTTCCGCGGAGCCTAAAGAACAAGTGGCTTCAATCGCGACCAGCCAAGAAACAGAATCTTCCTTTGTTGAGACGGCCATGCGCGGAGACGGCGTAACTCATTTGGCTCGCCGCGCGACCGCCAACTACCTGGAAAAGAATCCGGATTCATCCTTGACCAAGGAACACAAGATTTACATCGAGGATTACCTGCGCAAGAAGGTGGGACGCTCTCAGACGTTGCATCCTGGAGATTCGGTTGAATTCTCCAAGGACATGGTCCGCGAAGCTATCGACCAATCCAAGCAACTCAACGAAAAGCAGCTCCAGAACCTCAAGCAGTACTCCGCACGCGTAACTTCTCTTTCCTAAAAGAAAGAGTTCCCGTTCTTTACATATGCATATCGTAAAAACGATTGTTTCTATCACATAAGCCCCGCAACTGCGGGGCTTATGTGCTTTATTACTCCCTGTCTCTTTTTCCTATCCGCCAAGCTGAACTTCCACTCCCTCTCTGATGCCTATTTTTTCAGCCACTCCGGCCGGCAACTCCAGAACTTTGTCAGCCAGACATTCGGGATTCAAAATACGCTTATCATCCGCGGATACTTTTTCTTCCACATGCACCACTTTTCCTTGATCGATCCAGATAATATCCAGCGCCACCAACATCTCTTTCATCCAGAAAGCCTTGCGGGATCTCTCTGGAAATTCAAAGAGCATGCCGCAATTCTTACAAAGATTCTTGCGCCCTCCAAGTCCCCTTTGCATCTTCTCCTGGCTCCGCACTCTTTCGGCATAAATTTTGCCCTCTCCCGCCCTCACAACCACGATGGGATTGCCCTGCAGAGAAACTATGCGTGTAAAAAAATACCAGCTGCAAATTCCCAAAAAAACGGCAACGATTGCCACCTTGCTTCCCTTTTGTAAAATCATTTTCTTGTCCATATCAGCATTTTTCCTCCTTTTTAACACACAAGCGCATCACCGGGCGGACAAAATAAGAAACCGCCACCCAAATTAGCGCAACAGCCACAAAAACCAATAATTTGCCCAAAGCCCTGGTATTAAGCGCCAAAAAAGAAACGGCCGCGGTAGTTCCCCAAACAAAAAAGCAGATCTGCCAGACAGACCAACCGCGCGCCGCCAAACGATGGTGCAGATGGCGCTCATCCGCCTTGGCTAAATGAACCTTGTCCTTTTTGCGCAAATACACCACCCTGGCAAAATCCAAAATTGGCAATACCATGACGACCAACGTTGTTGCTATCTTCATGCCTGCAATAATGGAAAGGGTGGCCAAGACCAGGCCCATCAGCATCGACCCTCCAGTGCCCGCAAATATCCTGGCCGGATGAAAATTAAAAAGCAAAAAACCACCCACGGCTCCTGCAAAAGCCATTGCAACTATCGCCATAGGCGGCTGATTGACTTCCGCCTTCAGTGCCAATAGGGCTAAGGTGGTAGTAGCGATAAAAACCGTCCCTCCACTTAATCCATCCGCGCCATCGAGCCAATTGACAGCATTCATGACCGCCACTATCCAAACAATGCTCAAAAGAAAGGCTGCAACTGTCCCGTAAGGATTATCGAAAAGGAAAACTCCTCCCAGTGGATTGGTGATATGCGTAATGCGCGCCCCGAAAGAAACAGCCGATAAAGCGACCAGGCTTTGCAGTGCCAACTGGCTCTTCCAGGACAAATCCCGAAAATCATCCAACACTCCCGCCCAAATAGCCGCTGCCGCCGCGAGCAACATTCCCCAAAGCGGACCCGAAAGGATAAGATGCGGATCGGTAAAAATAGCTAAGAAAAAACCGCCCCCTAAAGCAAATCCTCCCAAACGCGAACACTTGCTAAATCTGCAAGTATTCGCAACATCCCTGGTTCGTTCCACGCCCCATCCCCAGCGCGCAAAAAACCAAACCAAAAGAGCGCTAAAAAGCGCGGCCAAAAAGAATGCGACCAGAAATGGCTGAAAGTAAAGCATTTTTTTGAAGCCCGAAAGCGGCCGATGCCCTGGGCGCTTTTATTTACGCACTTTTTCAGTCACCCAAAACTCTCCGAAATATTTACCCAAAAGAATGCGTGTTTGTGAATCGATAGCCGGAAGCGATCCTAAAGTTGGAGTTATAACCGGAACCAAAAGCCACTGCAGCAACATATAAAGATAGCGCGAACGTGGATATCTGGCGGGCTTGGGCGGCAAAAGCGTAAAACTGAGCGACATGGACACAATAAGCCCGACCAGGGCCAGTTTCATCAATGTCCCCGTCACCAATGGCAAATTATGCGCCAAGACACTGGCGTTAAATTGCGCTCCGCCGAAAATAAGCGGCAACCATCCCAAAAGAGCCAAAATCAAGGCGCTCGTAGCCCAGCTGTGATGACCCTCCAACATCTCAAACGCCACCGAAAGTTTTTTGGACAAAGCAATTCTTTTGTCCCCCCAAAGGGCACGCATGATGACTGGAAAATTCTCTATCCCGTAAGCCCAGCGCCTTTTTTGCTTATACTGGTTACGAATCGTTTTCCAATAGCTTTGCGCCAAAACGGCATCCAAGGATACCGGCAGATAAATGGGCTTAACCATATAATCGCCGCCGTAATAAGAAAAACATTTCCAATAAATAATGGAGTCTTCACTAATCATATTCACCGGCCAAAAATCCACCGCCACCAAAGTCGCGAAAGGTTCGCTATGCGAAGAGAAGGTAACCATCTCCGAACGTGTGCTTTGGTACATATGCCAAAAGGAGGAGCTGGTCACGATTACGCGTACAAAAGCATTGGTATCCCACAGATTGTTGTGGTACATGGGCAGCGGCTGATAAGAACGCTGAAGCCTCTTGGGATCCGTGATGTAAGCATAAGTAAGCGCGGCAAAATACTGCGGATGGCAGACGCTGTCGCAATCGAAATTGGAAAAAATGACCCGCTCATACGGTATGCTTCGTTCATCCAGATAAACCATGAGTTTTTTGGCCGCATAAGTGGCATTTGAGGCTTTGCACTTAAGCTCTCCCGCTGCCACTTCGTGTGTCGTGACCAAGAAATCCCTAAAGACGCCGTCGAATTTCTTTTTGAGATACGCCACTTTTTCCAAGCGATGCTTTTCCTCTTCGCGCTCTTCGGTCGCCAAAAGAATGATGATCTGCTCGTTAGGAAAATTGCTTTCCTTGATGGCTTCCAGCGCCGGTTCAATCACTTCCGCATCCTCTCCGGCCGTAGGGAGCATCACCACATGCACAACCTTGCGCCAATCCCAAATTTGATCCTTTATTTCAGCAAGCTTCTTTACCTCTCCAAGATAGCGCTCAAGCCGCCTTATTTCCCTGCGTGCAGCTAGACGCTTCCTTGCTTTCCAAATACCCGGTCTCGCATCCTTCAAATCACCCAAGCGCTTCTCCAAAAAAGCCCGATAATTCCCCGCATCGCTTATGTTTTGACAACGCTCCCACCAGTCAATGCTCTTTCCTTCCTTGAAGCGACGGTATGCCACGACGGAATAGTAGGAGATAAAAATCGTCCTAAATATCCAATACACGTCGAAAGCTATGATAAAGACAGCCACCCAGATCGGCAACAAAAAAGACAAAATAAACATGCCCATAATCGTAACCCATGTCAGCGTACCGGGAATTATTTCCAGTACGCGCTGGATACGGCGTTCCTTGGGATCTTTCGTTCGAGGATTTGGAAATTTGAACATAACTATCTTTGCTTACAACTAATAACTGGCAACTTATCAATAATTTATCCTTACTATTCCGATAGCAGCAATAAGTACCGCCACTTGAACGGCAAACCCGCCCAGCAAAAGGAGCATCGCGGACAGTTTTTCTTCCCGTGCAAAGAAAAGCCGCGCCGTAGCCGTATTTACGCCCAAAATAAGCAACCCCGCCAGCGGCAACAAATAAGCCTGCCACCACGCCCCGATCATATCCACTCCGAAATGCACATTGTAATGCAAAATGATAGGAAAATCAACTGGCCGGATAAACCACCCCATCAAGCCCCAACATGCCGCACTTACGAGTAGCGACGCTACCAGAGACCATTGCACAAGGGAACTACGGAAAAACCGCTCCGCAAAAAAGGACCCCAGCACAGCCCCGGCCCTTTTTTCCTTTTTCTGCAAAAATACTTTCCTTTTCATGTCCCGCCTCAAGTTAATTCCTGCGGCTTATCCAATTCCCTGGGTTCTATAGCTCTTTCCGTTTCGGCAATCTTAGCCACATCCTTATCTATCTTCCCGAATTCCTTGTATGCGG
Source organism: Candidatus Moraniibacteriota bacterium (assembly GCA_035325685.1). GTDB lineage: Bacteria > Patescibacteriota > Minisyncoccia > Moranbacterales > GWC2-37-73 > DAOKZJ01. The sequence goes on from DAOKZJ010000009.1 coordinate 12,732, forward strand.
AATTGAAATGGCTGACCGCCGTTCCCAAGCTGGAATGCAATTTATGCATAAATGTGTCAAACGAAGCGATATGCTTGCCCAGCTTTTCCACATTCGTGCGAATCTGCTTGGCGCTCTCTTCTATCTGCAAAGCTCTCAAGCCTTGCAATACCGTTTGTAAATAAGCCAAAAAAGAGGTGGGTGAAACGATAATAACCTTCTTTTCCTGAAAGGCGTATTCGATTAAATCCCTGGTATTCACCTGTACCGCTCCCACTTTGTTGACCAAAAGATCATAATAAATAGCTTCCGAAGGAATGAACATGAACGCAAAATCCATCGTCCCTTTTTCGGGCCTTATGTATTTGCTCGTTTCATCAATTCGGTTCTTAAGATCCTGCTTGAAAAGCTTCTCCAATTTTTCGCGCTCAGACGCATCCGTAGTCGCCAGGATCTTCTCATAATTTTCCAAAGAAAACTTGGAATCGATGGGGATTATCTTTTCTTTGACAAACACCACCGCATCCACAATCAGATCCTTGCCGGTATGCTCGTCCCCGCCCAACTTATATTGCATCTGGTAAGAATTGGGCGGCAAAACGTTTTTGAGGGTTTCCTCCAAAAAGTACTCGCCCAACACGCCGCGTTGTTTGGGATTTTTAAGGATATCTTGCAGATTTTGCAACTGAGCGGAAAAATTGACTATCTGCCTGTTGGTTTCATCCAGCTTGGTCAACCTCTCCGTCACGTCCCCGATCAGCTTGGCGGATTGTCCGGTAATTCCCTGGACCGTGCGGATAGTCTCGGTCATCTGCTTTTGCGTGGCTTGGTGGGTTTGAGAAAGTTTGGAGTCTATCTCTTGCCGCAGCGCTCGGTTCTCCTCCATGATATGCTGGAGCGACTGCTGCATGGCTACCATCCGCTCGCGTGCTTCCCTGTCTCCCTGCCCTTCCTTTACGCTGCTCCTGAGGTCAAAAATAAGCCAAATAGCTAAGGCCAGTAAAGCCAAAAGGGCAAAGACGAGTAACTGCGTAAGCATAACGAGAATTTTTTTTAGTTTTTGAAAAAATTGCCTTTTCGCGAAAAAAGCCGCTCGAACTCAGCGGTCCGCGCCAAGCGACGACCTCAGTGTTTTTTAAGATTCGCGATGAATCTTTTGAGTGTAGGAATCTTGTTGAGCACCTCCTCGTGCGGCCCTTCCAGAAAATCCAGCAAAAAGCGATCCAGCATATCCACCCGGTACTTGAATTCGTCGCTGTTCATCAGCAAGAAATTCACTTCCTTTCCAATTTCCGCTTCCAGCGAATGCATTACCGCTTTAAGGCGAGACCGATTCACATTATTCACCACCAAAACCATATCCGCCTTGCTCTTGGGATAATTAAGGAAAGTCCCGCTGAGCAGCACCAATTTTACGTCGCCTACGCTTTTCAACTTGGCAAGGCTTTGGCACTGCGGATAAGCATTGGATTTGGCTACCAAATTCTTGAGTTCCGGATAAAAATGAAACTCCGCATTTAACGTATAAACCTTGCTTGAACGGCGCGTCTTTTCATTGACGAATTTTATCTTCTTGAGCAATTGCAGCTCTTTGCGCGCCTGCTGCAAATTGACCATGTTGCGTTTAGCGGCTTCTTGGGCGGTATGTTCCGCTTCGGGGTTGAGCAAAAAAAATCTAAGCAGCCTTGTCCGTACCCGCGAACCGAACAGCGCTTCCAGCACGTCTGACATACGGTTTGAGTCGTTTATTTCGTTACTTTTAGCCTTTTAGTCCATTATAGCCCGCTGCCGCAGCCTCGTCCAGCGACCCCCGCCCCTTTGGCACATCCTTGCTCGTTGCCAGTAAGCTTCCTGTGCGCTATCATTAAAACAACCACCGCCCCTCCTTTTCGGGCGTCTTGTCGCGATGCGATGTAAAGAACAAAAATGCCGGCCAAAACGATGCAATCCAAAAACAAAGAAGCGCTCCGGGAGATGACCAAAACCATCAGCCCGGTGCTTGCCATCAACAATCCTTCACTCCGTCCTTACATAGAGATATTCGAATACCATCCCGAAAACATTGTCCAGCAGCCCCTTGGCTCCCTGGTCGGTTTTTTTGAAATAAAAGACTACAGCGACGATTCCGCTTACGTGGTCAATTTCCTCACCTCCGTACTCAAAAAAGAATATTACGCCAACCCCAAGCGCTCCGTCACCGAGAGCTTCGACAGCGCCCTGCACAAGGTTAACGTCGCCCTGTCCGAAGTGGTCAAGCACGGCAATATGGGATGGTTGGGACATATTGATGGCGCGGTTTGCATTTTAGAAAAAAACAGCTTGCACCTGAGCGTCACCGGATCCGCCCAAGTGCTGCTTGCACGCGGAAGCACCTTGGCCGACATCAGTGAGGATTTGGCCCCCGAAAAAGATTGCCCCAATCCGCTCAAAACATTCATTAATGTTTCCAGCGGCCGCATGGAAAACGCCGATAAAATACTTATCACTTCCAGCGATATCTTTCATATTTTCTCCTTGGAAGAGCTGAAAAAGAACATCCAGCGCTTCGAAAAAGAGAAATTCGTCCAGCTTCTTAAGACCGCCCTTTCCAACGAGCTGGAAATGGCCGGAACGATCGTGGTGGATTTTAGTGATTCTCCCGCCCCCAAGAAAACCCCCAAGCGTGCAGCCACCCAGGCCCAACCGGAAGCTACTCTTAACGCTTTTTCCAGCAGCGCTTTTGTTTCCCCCCAAAATACCTCCGAATCACCCGCAGATCCCTCCCTTACCCAAGAAGAAACCGAGCCAACCTCCTCCAAAAACCCTACCTATACGGACAAAAAAACCGGCCATATCTACATAACCGGCGAAGAGCAGACTCTGGAAAAAGCTTCCGCCCTGAGCCCTTATTTGCTTATCGCCAAGGAACGCGCCTTGGATTGGTCCTCCTCCTTGGGCCAGGCGCTGCGCAAATCCTGGCGACGCACTTGGCGCCTGTTCAGGCAATTCCTGACTGATCTTACCGAACGCTTCCGGCAAGCCACTCAGGAAGTGAAAAATCTCCGTGAAACTGCGCGCTTTAAAAAGCAGGAAGAAGAAAGGCTATTGGCCACTCACGCTGCGCGACGCGCCGAAACGGCAAACGAAGAAATCTCTCTTTCAGCCGCAACAGAAAAAAACATTCCGACTCCCTCTCTTGCAGAAAAAAATGTCTTCCCCGAAGAAAACCCGGTCCGCCCGCAAATCGACCAAGCTTCTTTTGGCGAAAAATCGAAGCCGCATCTTTCCAAGATCCTTTCCTTGCTTTCTTCTTGGCACTCCGCATTTTTGACTCTTTACAAAAAAATACCCCGGGGAGCTCTGCGGCGCGTCCTGCCCAGTGTCGGCGCTATTGGCAAAAGATTTGCAAACCTTCCTTATCAAGGCAAGGTTATCTCCGTTTTAGCCCTTACCCTCATTATTTTCGGACCGGCGCTTATTGCCAAAATTTTCCCAAACGATTCCTCCGCGCCGGCTATTACCCAAATAGTGGAAGACACCGATCCTTTCGATGCGCTCAAAAGCGACCAGGGAATCCGCCAAGTCCCGATAAAACTCCTTTCTTCCCTTTCCGCTCCAGCTCAATTGCTCCTGTCAGACTTATCTCCTCTGGTTGTAACTTCTGGACAAATAAGCATTTTAAATGCCGACAGACTTGAGCCGTACCCGCTGCCGGAAGGTAGCGGCAATGCTTTGCACTGCGCTTACATGGACGACCTGGACCTCGCCTTGATTCTCACCGACACCGGAAAGATAATCTCCTTTAGTCCCATTTCCCGCCAATACAAAGAAAACGCCATAAGCCTGCCCTCTTCCTACCAAGACAGCCTTTTGGGGACTTACCTCACTTATTTATACCTGCTGGACGAAACGGCTGGCCAAATTTACCGCTATCCGCGCGCCGAAGGCGGCTTTGGCGAAAAGACGGAGTGGTTACGCGAGCCTCTTCCTTTTGCTCAGATATCCTCCTTGGCTTTGGATGACAGCATCTATCTTTCAGACGGCAACTCCATTGCCAAATTCTTCCGCGGCAAAAAAGAAGCGCTGTCTTTTGAAAATTCCACAAACCCGGTAAGAATAAGCGCCCTTTACGCTCATCCGGAAGGAAACAATCTTTATGCCTTGGACGGCACAAACAGCCGCATCGTCAGTTACGCCAAAACGGATGGAAAGATAATGGCACAATATTTCAACACCGCCTTGTCCGGCGCAACCCGCTTGGTTGTAGATGAAAAAAATCGCACCGCTTACGCGCTCACCCCTTCCGGCCTTATCTCCGTAAAACTGGAATAAAAAAGAGGGTGCCGCTCTTAGTACAAAAAACCTGGCCTCAAAAAACCGCTCTTTAGAGCGGTTTTTTGGATACCAAGCCTTAAGGCACTTCTTTTAATTATACACCTATCTAGGTAAAAAGTCAATAGCCAAAGATCCTTATTCCGTTTACGGCTTGGTTGCGTCATGCATGGAATAAGGGTTTTGAAAGTGAAAAGAAAGACAAAAACAAGATGCAAGAAACAATAACCAAATAAATTCCAAATGCCGACATCAGAAATTACACCTAGTGCGCTGCAAATCAAACTCACCTCCTGGCTAATTTCACCCTTTCCATTATCTCACGGTTGACGATCCGCGCATCGCGCCCGTATTTGAGGCGAGACAACTCCTTGAGGTAATTAGCCGTCACCTGGTCGCCGCTGCTTGGCGGATAAGTTTTCATGTTGAACGGCTTGGACAACTCCCCGCTCATCAACATACGCACAAAACAGTTGTAATTATCCACATTGACCAAGTCATTGGCGCTAAAAATTGGCGCAAACTGCTTTTCCAAAAACTCCGCATCTTCCGGACCTACGCGAAAGCTGGCAAGCGATCCCACGTTGCCGAATACCGCCTTGGAGATCGGTTCGCTGAGCTGTCCGATGAATTGGTGCGCAATGGTCAAATTGAGTCGGTATTTGCGCGCTTCGGACAAAATCTGCGAGATGGAGTCCGTAGTCACGTTCTGGAATTCGTCGATATAAAGATGGAAGTCCTTCCGTTCATCTTCGGGCATATCCACCCGCGAAAGCGCAGCCATCAAGATTTTGCCGATAATCACCATTCCCAAGAGGTGGCTGTTTATCTCCCCGATTTTTCCTTTGGATAAATTGACGATCAGTATCTTGCCTTCATCCATAATGGAACGGAAATCCAGCGTGCTTTTTTGCTGCGCAATAATCGGGCGCATCATGTCATTGCTGATGAAAGTCGTAAGCTTGGAGGTGATGTACGGCACCATATTGGCCAGAGCCGCTTCGCCACCGGCCTTTTCCGCTTCCTTCACCCAAAAGTCGTACACGATCGGATTTTGGCATTTGGCAAGCTTCATGCGCCGGAAATCCTCGTCGGCCAGCACTTTGGATATCTCCATGAGCGTGGAGCCGCTTTCCGGATCTTCCATAATAAGCAGCATGGCGTTGCGCATATATTGCTCGAACATCGGCCCGCCGGTCTGCTTGAGGTCGTAAAGTTTATCGAAAATGCTGATCATCTCATTGATCACGAAGGTTTTTTCTTCGGCACGGCCATATTCAAGCATGTTAAGTCCCAAAGGGCGTTCCATGTCCGCCGGATCAAAATAAACCACATCCTCGGCGCGCTCCTTGGGCACGCTGGCCAAGACATCTTCGGCAAAGTCGCCGTGCGGATCTATCACGCAAAGACCTTTGCCGCCCTTTACGTCCTGCTTGGCCAAGGCCTTCAAGAAGGCGGATTTACCCGTGCCGGTTTGTCCGATCACGTAAAGATGACGGCGGCGATCCGCTTCCGCCATACGGATATCCGTCTTGGCTCCGCGATAATCGTTATATCCCAAAACCAATCCGCTCTGTGGGATGTTGAGCGGGGGCGGAGCTGCTCCGGCTTTAAGCCATTTGATTTTGGGAGTTTCGGTTGTGGAAATGGGAAAATGGAACATGCTGGCCAATTCTTCCACATTGAGAACCGACGCGTTTTCTTCGTCAAACATGCGAAAAATGTATTCGAACGCAATCTTTTTGCGCTTGATTCTTTTTTTGACGACCAGATGATTGCTGCCGGAATACTCAAATTGAGCAAAGCTGTTTTCCATATGCGCCAATATCTCATCGGCGCGCTGCTGGGTTGCGGCACTGGCAAGCAAGCGGATATTTACTTTGAATCCGGCTTTGTATGTTTTTCCCTCTATGGCCTTGACCAATTCCTGCTCTTCCGGCGTAAGCGCCACGTGCTTGTCGCTTCCTGGCTGCGCTCCTTCTTTTTGGCGAAGTATTTCTAACGTTTCTTTGCCTAACTGGAGTGCGGCCGAAGAAGAATGCACATCCTTAAGCCGCTTCCCTTGCTGCATTTTATGCGCAATATTTCTCCCGACGGATTTCCATCCTTCGCCTCCGGCCGAAAGAACCAATTGGATAACCGCCCCCTCTTCCACTGTCTGCAGCTTGCTAAGTGCGTTGGAAATTTCACTGAGCGGATCCACTTCCATTTTCTGGTAAGTTCTCAGCGGCAACGCATGTGAATCCTTAAGGCCCAATAAAGAAGCGGCCGTGAAGCTCCCGGGAGTAAAAATCGTGTAATCGCTCACCTTTTCTATGGAGGAATGCGGAAAATAACTATGCACCTGTTTTTCTATGCTTTCGCGGGATTTTTTGGGAATAGCCAAAAAGAAAGAAATTTCTTCGCTTGTGGACGGATTGGCTATCTCCAGCGTGACCATGGGGCTGCCATAAACCAGGGAATGCCACCAAGATCCACCGCCGCGCACAGTTGAAAGCGCGGTAAAAAGCTGTTCCATCGCGCCTATTTCCGCCTTCCAGCCCTCGCGGTCGCCTTGCCCTTCTTCCGGCCTTTTGGCCATCTTGGAAACCCTCACCACCTCCAAATCCATGTTGAGCGAATGGGTGAGTTGCGCCCTCATCCTCAGAAAACTCCTGAGCACCAAAAGTATGCCGCTACCCAAAGCCAGCAAGCCCAAAATGGCTGCCGCAGGTATGAGTATAAAATTAAAATCAAAAGCGTACATTCTTTTCTTTTTTGTTTGCGTTTTATTTTTTGCTTCCCATGCGCGATTTGCGCTTTTGCCGGCAAACTTTCTTTCGGAGCCGGAATTTATACAACGCCCGTCCTTAACTTGCCAAGCCCGTCCTTTGGAGAAAAATACGAGAGCCCTCCTGCAAGAAATAAGCTGATCTTAAGATTCTTTTATGATTCCTTTTTCTAAAAGCACCCGGTGCAATTCATCTTCCAAGAGTTTGTCATGGAACATGTCCAGAATGTAATTATCATCCAGATGCTTGGCCACTTTCACGGCATGCACAACTCCTTTGGCTTCCGCCAAATCCACCAAATGTTGGATCTGGGATTCAGCATCTGTTTTAAGGGATGCCTGTTTGGCATCATCCGCAACCATATTCACGCCTTGATCGTCAGCGGGAGCAGCGGAAACCTTGGCCAAAACATCCTGATAAGCTGCGTCGTTTTCGGACGCGCTTACTTCATGCGCCGTTTCACGCTCCACTTTTAAAGGATTCTCTTCCCTGCTTGCTGGAGTTTCCAACCCTCCGCGCACGAATTTCCCTTCCATGTCCAAATCCTTTTCCTCAATAGGTTCCATAAGTGTAACTTGTAACTTGTAACTTGTAACTTGTAACTTGCTACTCCTCTTTCTGCGGCTTCATTTCCTTCATTTCCGCCCTAAATTCATCGATAGACTGCTGCACTATCTCGTCATATCCGGCGATACGCTCCTGGAAAAAAGCCTCTATCTGCTCCGGATAAACTTCGCCTTCCATCATCTTGCCGTACTCCTCTCTTCCTTCCTCACCCAAACGCTCCATGGTTTCCAAAAAAATACGCTTAAGCAAAAGCTCCGTCATTTTGATGATTAACTCATCCTGTTTCTCCTGCGAAAGTGAATCTATCCCCAAATCCTTAACCAGCTGCCTGAGCACCTCTTCGCGTGCCTGCTGGATCTGTCCATTTCCCATATTTTTATCTTGGTTTTATTTTCTTAAAAATGACCACTTATTGATTGGCGGCTAGTTTTTCTCCAAAAACTTGCGTCACCACGCCCACCCGCTTGGTCCACGCTCCAAAAGTATCTCCCGGCTTAAACGGGGTCTTTTCCAAAATATGTGCGGCAGCGGAATCGCTCGCGCCAAAACCGCCGCTTTCGCGCATCTGCCTGGCGAAATCAGCCAAATAACCAGGGACCTTGGGACCGTTGAGTAAGACGAGCTTGCTTTGGGCGTCGATTGGCAGCTTATTGAAAATTTCCGGCGAAAGAAGTTCCTCCATGGGCATTTCATTAAGCGGCGTATTCATGCCACCGGCGATACCCATCCTTAAGGCCCTGATCGTGTGCGCAGCTTCCAAGTCTTTGGTTCCAAAAGCATCCGCAAGCCGCCCTTTCACCTCCGCCAGCTCCTTTTGGATTTTGCCCAATTCTTCGGCCGTGCGGATTTCTTCCACCCCGTCCGCCGCATTAAGACGCGCATCCGCCGCTTCGCGATGCAACTCGTTCAATCTGCCCACCCTTTCTTGGTCGTAAGCAATTCTTTCTGCCGCACTGCCATGCTGATCCAATTCATGCCCTTCCAAGGTTTGCAATCTTTCCGTCACATTCTCGCCGGGATCTATCAAGGAAGGTTCGTTGCCGATAACAGTTTCGTTTCCTTCTTCCAAAGGAACCGGGGCATCCGGAACATCCATATGATCCACTCCGTGCAAAAGCTTGATATCCCCTTCGATGCTTTGGATGCACATCTTGCTCTCATCGAAAATAATTTTGGCTCCGGGCTGGATATTGACCTTGCCGCTGCGCAGCATCTCTTGGTATTCGGCCAATTTGCCGTTGGCTGCCAACTCGTCGCGATGGCTCTCGATATAGTCGCTCATGTAATCACGGAACATCCGGTGCGCCGCGGCCCCCGGATTTTTGAACTGGCCTCCGTGATGCTCTTTGATATGCTCGATAAGCTCCCCTTCGATACTGCTGCCCTTATCCACAACCAACTCAAAGGAGGAAGCCGCTTTATTGGCGGCGCCCCCGGCAGTATCCATGGCAGCTATTTTATTGATACCATCAACTGCCTCATCATTTACCCCCACCATTCCCCTGAGCTTTTCATATGAGTCTTTGAATATTCCCCCGATAGTCTGCTTGCGCTCCATCATTTCAGCAACCCGGGAAGCACCCCAATATCCCAAAAAAGTGCCGGCCATCACCCCGATTGTCTTATTGGCCATGCCGCGCATTCTGCGACTGTTTACCTTATCATCCACAAGAGCGATTTTTTCATCCAAGAAATTCTCGAATTGATCCCAGGATATATCCGCTCTCTCCCCCGCTCCCTCATTCATTCCGACCAATAATGCCTCCGCCTCCTTGTTTGCTTTCCTTTTATCCAAGGCTACCCCGGCAGTGTCCAAAATCTGCGCCGTACCTACGCCGGCAATTATTCCAGACAGTACTCTTTTGGCCATCATTACGGAAGCAGCTCCGGAAGCAAATACCCCGAGAGAAAGACCGGCTTTGCCCCAAAAGGGAAGCTTGTTGTATTGGCGCGATATCTGCTCAAAACCTCCCCAGACCTTGCCGCCCAAATATCCTGCCATATTTCTCTTCTTTCCCGCTTCCGTCCCCTCATCCAGGTTTCTGCCCAATAGTCGCTGCGCTTTTATCTCCATTCGCGCATCATAAAGCTTGAGCGGCTCTTCATAATCAAAGAAAAGCGCCAGTTGCCTTACCTCCTCCTTAATGGCCTCTCCCTCAACCTCCTTGTTTGCCAATCTTTCTTTAAAATCTTCCAGCCAGGCTTTTTTGTATTCCGCCAATTTATTCTCATAATACCTGCGGCCATGATCCACCTTGTGATCTTCCGCCACATCCCTCCTGAAAAATTTACGCACACTCGTCCAAAGGGCGCGGTTATCATATTCTATTTGCGCGTAAGTCTTCCGCTCGTTTTCCAGTTCCTGGCGCAATTTATCCAGATCCTTGACTACTTTTTCTTCGTATCTGTGCTCGGCATGCTTTTCTTTGGAATCCTCCCTCCTTTGCTCCGTTTTGATTTCTTCAGGAAATTCCCTGTCTATTTCCGGATGTCTCTTTACGGCCTTGCCCCCCTCTTCCCCGTGACCCAAAGCCTCGAAACGCTTTCCGGCTTCATCCAATCTTTCCTGGCGGAGCTTGGCCATATTTTTGCGCACGTCTTCTTCATCGCGCATGCGCTCTTCACTCGCAGCAAACCCCGCGTCGAATTTCGCGTCGAAATCAGCATTCAGTTCTTTTAATTTTGGATTGTTCTTAAGACTCATGTCGTTTTTTTATTTTGCTATTTGGGCATAGATCGCCTTCGCCAAATCCTGTCCGCTTCGGGCAACATCTTCCGCGTATTTTGCGGCATAATGTTTAACGATCTTTTCTTTTATTTTTTCCTTAACCAGCTCAGGGATTTCCTCCAAAAGCGCCGCTTGTTCTTCCTCGGGATATTCCCCGACCAACTCCCTGAGTTTTCTTTCGTATTCGGAAAATTCCGCGACAAAATAAACACCTATCCGCGATTCCATAAATTTACTAAATTTCCGTAAAGTTTCTTCCTTTGCCCGTTCTTTTTCTCCCTCCGCTTGCGAACTGGCGTTGGCAACTTCGCCGGAAACTTCCTCTTGCTGCTGCGTCGTCGAATCGACAAAAGCACCTGGCTCCTGCTCGGCTCCCTGCTCATCCGGGACGGCTGCTTGCCCCTCTTTTTTGGCACTACTTGCTCCGACTTTCTTGAAAAACTCTTTTTTTACAAAATTACTCAAGCTCCAAAAAAGATCTCTGTCCAATTTGCCTACATTTTTGGGATTATTAGCCAGCTCTTTTCGAAAAAATTCCAAAGATTTTTTGCCATCATCCGTTTCGACAAATCCATTCAATATCTCGTCCAAAACATCTTCGGCGCCCCTCCCTTCAAGCGGGTCTTCTTGATATGTCCTCAGGAAGCTTTTTTTGATCCTTGCCCGCAATTGTCCGAAAGCCGCTTCATTTTCTCTATCCTTCCCTGCTTTGCCTGCTTCGGAAGGATTTTTTCTTGGCTCAGGGTTACCCGGATTTGAAACTAAAACTGGGGTTGGGGTTGGGGTTGGGGCTGGGGCTGATACCGCTACTGCGGTCCTTGGCGAAGTCGTTTTTTTCTTGTTTTCATCATCCGAAATCACATTTAAAGAAACCTTCTCATTGGCTTCCAACAGTCTTTCTTTTAGGTCCGGATCACTGATTTTTCCAAAATCATCCCAAAAAAACTCCAACACAGCTGTGCGCAGCGAACTTTCATCCCCCTCCTCAAGCTTCAACCCTTCTGCCAAAATCCTCTTTTTGGTTTTGGTTAATATCTTTTGGGCTTCCTCTTTTTCCTTGGCATCCCACGGCAAAAGCACATCATCAAAAGCCTTTGAGACTTTGGCCGTCATCTTGCGCAAATCCTCCTGCGGAACCTCCATTAAATCTCCGCTTCCTTTTCCTTCTCCGCCATAACCGCCCACTTTGCCGTGCGCTTCTGCATATGTGCCTTTAAGCTCCAGTTTCACTATTTTATTGGGCTTTATTTCCGCATCCCCACCGTCCGCTGGACCAAGTGGCTTTATCTGCATGATTCCCTTCAAAAAATTCATCCCCTTTTACCTAAAAATTATCCTCCTTTGAAAATTATACCATAGTCGCCCTTCTTTTTCACGATGTGCATAACTCCGTAAAATCTTCAGCAAAGCCAAATTAGGTGATACAATAAAAAAAGATCATTCTAATATATTCACAAAAATAAAAACATGCGCGAATTATTTGCAGGCAAAAGAAAAACTTACTGGCTACTGGGTGGAATACTTTTGGCCGCCCTCTTCGTAAGGTTCTGGCATATTGATTCCATTCCGGCCGGACTTTACCCGGACGAAGCGGTGAACGGCCTAGACGCCCAACGCGCCAACGCCACCGGCGAATACAAGCTTTTTTACGAAGATAACTATGGGCGGGAAGGACTTTTTATAAACCTGCAAGCCCTTTCCATCTTGGCTTTCGGCAACACGATCTTGGGCCTCAAATTCTGGCCGGCACTGATGGGTGTCCTTACCGTATGGGGTACCTTTCTTTTGGGTCGCGAACTTTTCCGCTCCGACCGCGCCGGCTTGGTCAGCGCTTTCTTGGTGGCTTTTTCTTATTGGGCCATCAACTTCTCCCGCATCGGTTTTAGGGCTAACATGGTTCCCCTTATTTTAGTTTGGTCGTTTTATCTGCTCTGGAAAGGAATCCATACCCGCAAATACGCGCCCTTCATCTTTGGCGGCCTTATTTTCGGCCTGGGAGTACACACTTACATCGCCTTTCGCGTAGCACCCTTGGTGCTCATCGTTCTTCTTGTCGCCCTCCTTTTTTCCCAAAAAGATTTTTTACGGACTTACTGGAAGCATGCCCTGGTCTTTTTTGCCTCCCTCATCGTTACCAGTCTGCCGATGATGCTCGACTTTTTCGTTTTTCATCCGGAGCATTACACCTCACGCACCGGAGCCATTTCGGTGCTCAATCCCGAAGTGAACCAGGGGGATCTGGTTGGCACCATAACCAAGACCCTTTCCCTGAGCTTGGCCAAATACGTGGTCTGGGGTGACCAAAATTGGCGACACAACTATCCTCCATACCCGATTCTTAATCCTTTGGTTGGCGCCGCATTCGCTTTGGGACTTGCCGCTTCTTTCGCCAAGTTCTTCCAACTGCTTTACCTGCGGCTCGTGCGCGGCATACGCGACGAACGCTTGGCCGTCTACGCCTTCTTGCTCTGCTGGCTTTTCACTTTGCTGATTCCGGAATTTTTGGCTAACGAAGGAAATCCGCATGCGCTAAGAGCTATCGGCACCATTCCGGTAGTTATGCTCATTTCCGCACTGCCGCTCCTTTGGCTGATAGGACACATCAAGCAGTTTGGCAAAGGATTTGGCATTGCCGCCGCGAGCATGCTTGTCGTTTTTTTCGCTTTCGTTTCCCTTTTCGACACAACCAAGTATCTTTTCTTTTTTGCCAACAATCCGCGCCAGCATGCCGCCTTTGAAGCTAATTTGCGCCTGGCCTCCGACTATCTGCGCACCATCCCCGCCTCCACTCCCAAATTCGTGGTGAGCGGAAACATGCAACGCATTCCTCTTAAGTTTTTCAACCCCCAGATGCCTAACATTTCCTACCTCGGACATGGAGATATTTCCCAAATAAATAGCGCGGCTAATTCCCCTCTTGTCATCTTGTTTACCGAACGCAGCGAGAGAGAATATGCGGAATTGACCAAACGCATTCCTGATCTCAAATTCGAAGAGCACCGTAATGGATTCGGGGACGTTTTTTACACCTTAACTCGCTAATTATTTATTCCGGCAATATTCATCTAACCTTTCAAAACCATGGCTCAATTCCTAAAAAAATATGCATCTTGGATTGTCGCCGCCATCTTGCTGCTGCATGGCACGGTTTCGATTCTTAATGCCCAAAATGACAGCGCCACCTTCGACGAAGTGGCCCACATTCCCGCGGGATACAGTTACTTGACCGAACACGATACCAGACTTAACCCTGAACATCCGCCGCTGATCAAGGATCTGTCTGCCTTGCCTTTGCTTTTTTTAAATCTCAATTTCGATACGACCCAGAAATTTTGGACCGGAGAGCTTAAAGGCAAATGGGATGAAGGCCAATGGGCAGCCGGAAGACACCTGCTTTATGAGGCGGGTAACGACGCAGACCGAATAATATTCTGGTCCCGCATCCCGATCGTTTTGCTTTCCCTTGCCCTGGGCTTTTTCCTTTTCCGCTGGGGCAAGGAGTTGGTCGGAACATTGGGTGGCTTACTGGTCCTTTTCCTATACGCCCTTGATCCGAACATCTTGGGGCACAACCATTTCGTTACCACGGATATCGGAGTGGCTGCTTTTCTCACCTTCGCCTTTTATTATTTTCTCCGTTTCCTCAAAAAGCCCACCTGGAAAAACACGGCCTTGGGCGGATTATTTTTAGGACTGCTGCTGGTAAGCAAATTCTCTTCCATTGTGGCGCTCCCAATTTTCGGACTTTCCTTGCTGGCTTACTCCTTTTCTTCGCACACGGAACATCCTTCCTGGAAGGAGCGCTTCCTTGCCGTGGGAAACTATTTTGGCAAGGCACTGGTCGCTTTTGCCGTCGCAGCCATCGTCATCTGGGGAGTTTATAAAGTCAACACTTTCGCCATGCCCCAAGAAACTTTCGCTCAAACCATTGATTTCTTTTTTCCTTCCGGAGATTCCAATCTCAAAACGGTTTACACCAATAAAGCTCTTCACGCCCTGAACAGCTCCGACCTCACGCGCCCCTGGGGAGCATATCTCTTCGGTCCGGCCTGGATGTTTAAACGCGTGTCTGGTGGAAATGGCGCTTACTTTTTGGGAGAAGTAGGGAATGGTTTTTCCTGGTATTTTCCAACTGTCTTCGTTATCAAAGAAAGCATTCCTTTGTTGACCCTCGCCCTTTTCGCCCTGCTTTACGGTTCAGCCCGCTTCCTTAAAGGCTTAATGCGCACCGATCATCCCAAGGGCTTGAAACATCGCTTAGCGCACTTTTTACGTGAATCGGTAATTGATTACACCCTCTTGGCTTTCATCGTAGCCTACGCATATCTGAGTATCACCGGAGGTCTTAATATAGGTTTTCGTCATCTTTTCCCAATCCTTCCTTTTCTTTACCTCCTGATCGGCAAAAAAATCTTCGAACTTTACCGTCGCTCAGCCTACCACACCAAACAACTTATCCTTATTTTCTTGGGCATCCTTCTTTCTTGGCTCTTTCTGACAACCGCCTCCGCCTATCCTTATTACACCTCCTACTTCAATGAAGCTGTCGGCGGGCCCAACCAGGGATACCACCTGGTTACCGATTCCAACGCGGACTGGGGACAAGACCTCAAGCGCCTCAATACATATTTGACCGAAAATCCGCAAATAGATAAGATCCGGGTGGATTATTTCGGCGGCGGCAATCCGCGCCTTTACCTGGGAGACAAATATCTGCAATGGTGGGATAGCAAGCGTCCGATCGAACCGGGCTGGTATGCCATTTCCGTCAATTTCATGCAGGGCAGCATTTATGACAAGAAACGCCCGGACAATGAAACATACCGGTGGCTCTTGGATTATGAGCCAGTTGACCAAGTGGGAACCTCCATCCTCATCTACCACATAGCCGAACCGCCCCGAAATTAACCTCCTCTAACGGATTCGACAAAGGCGCAGACTTTTTAGTCTGCGCCTTTTTTCCTTTTGCTCCCTTTCTCTTATTCACCCCGCCCTTTCCGTTCCCGTCGCCCTTGCGTCGCGCTCTTTCTCCTCTTTATTTTCATCTTCCCCCTCCTTTTTCCCTTCTTTTTCTCCTTCCTCCAGGCGCAACTTGAAATAAGCGCGGTTTTCAACTCTTAAATCCACATATTCCAGCTTGGTGCGCTCCTCGGCGGTTATTTGTTTTTCCAAAACAAGGCGCAGCGCATCCGCACCCGCCTCTAAAGGCAATGCGGTGGACAAAAGCACGTCCCATCCTTGGGCAGATTTCACTCTTATGTCATCGGCCATGGGAGAATACATACTGCCTTCCCCGGTTATTTCTATGCCGCTCCGCTGTTTCAATGTCTGCCGCAACTCAGTCAAAAAACCAACCCGATGCTCGTCCAACACTCTCTCCCCTTCATTTACCAAGCTGCCGTCTTGAGAAGTGATCCGCAAAAGATCATTTTGCACCACTTCCGGTGCATCCAACGTTGTCTGCGCATATGCCACTCCTTTTTCATCTATAATGAAGCATTTTTCCTGCGCGCACCAAAGCACCAAGGCTTTCCGTTCCTCCAGAGAAATTTCCAGCCGGTGAGGAAATTTTTTGACAACCGCAGCCGAACGCACGCGCTTGAAACGTTCCAGGATTTGCTTTTTTATCCTTCTTTCCGGAAAAAGAAGAAAATTGCTGCGCGGCAAAACAGCAGCATATTTGCCAGCCAAAGCTTCTTTGGCAAGACTATCGAGTTCTTGCACGGCAACAGTTTGCTGTCCACCAAAGGAGACTTCCGTTATTTCCAAAAAAGGAGAAAAGAACAGTATATACACCACCGTTCCCGCAAAAAGGAAGACCAGCATCCTGAAAACAACCCGACGCATGCAAAGCCAAAGTGAAGATTTTTCTTCCCGTTCACCCGTTCTGTTTTTGAGATAATATCTTCCCTCCTTGGCCATATCCTTGAAAAATCCTTATACCTTTATAAATAAAGCCTCCAGCGCCAGCTTGGCATTGGCGTTGGTGGAAGAAATAATCTTGCGCGTTTGTTCTATTTCGCCAAGTAAGGCATACGCCCCCTCCTTGTTCCTCTCCTTGCTCCATACCATCCAACTCCACATCTCCAAGGCTTCCAAAGCTTGCGGCGCATCCGCTCCTAATCGCTCAGCAAACGCCAATTTGTCCCTCAGGGAAGCTTTCTGTATCGAAGCAATATCTTCCCAGAGCTTCTTTTGCTCCGCCAAATATTGCGCATCCTCTTTGAGTCGCACAAATCTTCCCGGGCGACCGAGCGCAAGATCCGCCGCCTCCTTATTACCCTCCCCAGCCAATTCCTCGCTGCGACAAAGCGTAAAGCGCACCGCCTGGCAGCGTGAATGAATGGTCGGCAATATCTTCTCTTCCCTGTAAGTCACCAAAATAATGATCGCCGTGCTGCTTGGCTCCTCCAGTGTTTTAAGCAAAGCATTCTGTGCTCCCGTTCCGAGTTTATGCGCGTCATTTATTATAAGCACCCGTTTTCTGCCGCTATGCGGATAAAGTCCCAACCGGGAAAGGGCTTGCCGTAAATCATCCACCGCTATATCCCGTTGCTTGACCACCCCCCGCACATTTTCGCTGCGCGGAAAAAGAGTTTCGCAATCAAGCTCCTCCTTTCTTCCTATATTTTCCCTCACCTCCGTGCCCGCAATAAGCGCATTGGCAAAAGATTTGGCCAAAAGAAACTTGCCTACTCCGGATGGTCCCGTAAAAAGATAAGCGTGCGCGCTTTTTTCGTTTCGCGCCGCCTTTTCCAAAAAATCCATTGCTGCTTCGTTTCCCCAAAACTTCATTTCTGTTTAGCTATTTTTTGCCAGCGCTTTCTGCACTGCCGCCTTTATTTCTTCTGCAAATTTTTCTCGCGAAAATTTTTCTACTGATTTTTTCATCGCCGCCTCGTCATAACTTCCCTCTTTGGCCAAAAATCTCCTTACTCCGTCAGCAATCACCTCCGCCGTCGGATGGTCAAAAAATTCGCCCGTCACGCCTTCTTGCACTATTTCCGCAGCTCCTCCGGCACGGAGCGCCACCACCGGACACCCTTCCCGTAAAGATTCGGCCAAAACCATTCCGAAATCCTCCTCTGCCGCAAAAACAAAAGCGCGCGCGCCTTGGTAATAAGACCAAAGTTCTCGGTCACCGACTTCCCCCAAAATT
Organism: Candidatus Moraniibacteriota bacterium; assembly: GCA_035325685.1. Lineage (GTDB taxonomy): Bacteria > Patescibacteriota > Minisyncoccia > Moranbacterales > GWC2-37-73 > DAOKZJ01. The sequence continues at coordinate 30,247 of DAOKZJ010000009.1, forward strand.
CGCACCCAGGGAGCGGCTATTTTTTTCAGCTTCTCCTGTTGTTCGCCGGTTCCGACGACCACCAAGGGGATCTTCAACTTATTGAAAGCTTCCACGATTGCATCCGCATGCTTATATGCTGAAAGCCGTGAAACGGTAAGAAAATAACCCTTCTCCCCTTTCCTCCTTTTTCCTTCCTCCTTCTTCCCTCCCCCCTCTTCCATTCCTATCGGCGGATAAACGACTTCGCTTTCGCGTCGGTAATATTTAGCTATCCTTTTTTTGGTATATTCGGAATTAGCAAGCAGGATATCCGGCCTATCCGCCGCCAATCTGTCCCAAAGACGCACATACGTAAGCACCAATCTGGCCAAGACAGAAAGCTTTTTTTCTTTTATCTGCGAAATGTACCTGTCCGAATAATCCCAGGCAAACCGCATGGGGCTGTGGATATAAGCCACATGCGCGGTGTTGAGCCTGGTAACTACGCCTTTGCTCCAAGCCCCGCTGGAAGAAATGACCACGTCAAAGTCGCGCAAATCGAAAGTTTCTGGAGCGATTGCAAAAAAAGGGAGCAAATACCTCCGCCGCTTTTTCAAAAAACGGGGCAATTTGTCCAAATGGGAAACCCTGACTTCGCGATCCGCAAAATAAACCCCCATCCCTTCTTTGTCATAAAGAAGCGTGTAGATGGGCGCCTGGGGGTACATGTCCGCCAAAACCCTCAGTACGCGCTCCGCTCCGCCCCGCTGCACCAAAAAATCATGCACCAAGGCCACGCGCATATTTTCGCTTTCTCCAGTTATCGGATTGCTTTTTGCCTCCCTTTCCATAAAAATCTCTGTTTTGCAATTTACTGCAGCGGACTTTTGATGTTCTTAAGAGCCGGATTGGTCACCTTGGCATAAACTTGCGTAGTTCTAATATTAGCATGCCCCAAAAGTTCCTGCACGTAACGCACATCCACCCCGTTTTCCAAAAGATGGGTGGCAAAACTGTGTCGCAATGAATGAAAAGTCGCATCTTTTTTGATTCCTGCCCTTTTCAAGGCATTTTCAAAAATTTTTTGCGCCGTTCTTGCAGTCAGTTTTCCGCCGCGGTTGCTTGAAAAAACGTACTCGCCAACATCCTTCAGCGCCATTAGTTCCTTCAGGCCCGCGCAAATCTTTTCAGAAAGAATGCTTATCCTATCCTTGTTTCCCTTGGCGCCTTTGATATGGATAGTCAACTCTTCCAGATCCAGGTCTTTTATTTTCAGGTTTATCGCTTCGCTCACCCTGAGTCCCGCGCCGTAAGAGAGAGCAATAAGCAGGCGATGCTTCTTGTTTTCCACAGAACTGATAATCTTTTCGATCTCACAGCGAGACAGGACGACTGGCAATTTACTGGCAGTTTTGGCAAATTTCAAATCAATTTTCACGTCACTTTTGAATATTTCCTTATAAAGATACCGCAGGGCGTTCAGGTGGACATTGATTGTTTGCGCGGACTGCCCCTTTTCCATTTTTTCCAACAAATACTTCCTTATTTCAGCCACATCCGGATCTTTTTTGACAGTTTTCACATACTTGCAATAATTTCCGATACAAAAAAGATAGCTCTCAATGGTTCGGCAACTATAGTTTCTGAGCTTAAGTTCATCTTCTATTTTTCCCAGCAACTCTTTTAAAATCATAGCTTTTATGCTATATTCAAATCACATTAAGTGCTGACTGCATTATAGCAAAAGTTCACATAACACACAATTTTTGCCACATTATCGGTCAATAAGTTCGCATATAAACGAGTTGTGACGAAATTTCATGTCGCTTTCGCTCCCTGAAATT
>DAOKZJ010000010.1:0-29503 GCA_035325685.1 Candidatus Moraniibacteriota bacterium
TAACTCCCGACGCCAAAGTCCCGCGGTTTGCCTTGGATGGTGATGCGGGGATGGACCTTTATTCAGCTCTGGATTTGACGATAGCACCCGGCGAGCGCGTTTCTTGTCCCACGGGCATTGCCATGAAAATACCCGCGGGGTACGTGGCGTTGGTTTGGGACAAAAGCGGGCCATCGCACAAATTCGGCATCAAGACATTGGGCGGCGTGATTGATAGCAATTACACCGGAGAGTGGCTGATCGGTTTGGTCAATTTGGGGCAGGAAGATTTTCATATCGAAAGGGGGCAAAAAATCGCACAGGTATTGATTCAAAAAATAGAAACACCGCAAATTGAAGAAGTGGAGGAACTGGAGCAAACCAACCGAGGCGAGGGAGGATTTGGCAGCACAGGCACGCATTGAAAAATTTCAAAATTCAAATGACAAATGTCAAATAAAGTTCAGAATTATAATAATTGAAATTTTTATAATTCAAAGCTTGATTATTGGAAATCTTTTGGAAATTGAAAATTAGGATTTGGAAATTTGAGTGGCACAATATATTATCCAAATGGTATCAACAAGGGAACTTAATAAAATTTGAAAAACTTAATATCATGACCAAATACATCCCCGTGATCGGCATGGAGATTCACGCCGAACTCAAAACCCATTCCAAAATGTTTTGCCGCTGCAAAAACGGACAGGGCTTGGAAAAAAAGCCCAACATCCATGTTTGTCCGGTGTGCACCGGTCAGCCCGGCACTTTGCCGGTGCCCAATGCCGAGGCGGTGAAGTTCGTGCAGTTGGCCGGGTTGGCGCTTGATTGCGAGCTTAATTTGCATTCCAAATTCGACCGCAAGAACTATTTTTATCCGGACATCCCCAAGGGTTACCAGATTTCCCAATATGATCTGCCGCTGTGCAAAGACGGCGAATTGGAGATAATCGCCGGGGGTGATGCTGCTTCAGATAAGCAGGTGAAAAAAATAGGAATTACGCGTATCCATCTGGAGGAGGATACGGGTAAATTAACCCATCCGGAAGGTGTCGATTATTCTTTGGTGGATTTTAACCGGGCGGGCGTGCCGCTTATGGAGCTGGTCACCGAGCCGGATTTGGCTAGCGGCAGTGAAGCGCGCGTATTTTGTCAAAACCTGCAGCAAGTGTTGCGGTATTTGGATATTTCGGACGCAGATATGGAGAAGGGGCAGATGAGATGCGAAGTGAACATTTCTTTGTACAAGGAAGGGGAGGAGCGGCTGAGCGGCACCAAGGTGGAAGTCAAAAACATCAACTCGTTTCGCTTTGTGGAAAAAGCGATCAATTATGAAATAGAAAGACAGATGGAAGTTTTGGAAAGAGGCGAAAAAGTCGTGCAGGAAACGCGCGGTTGGGATAGTGTGAAAAATATAACCGTTTCGCAGCGCAAAAAGGAATCGGCGCACGATTACCGCTATTTTCCGGAGCCGGACATTGCGCCGCTCAGTTTTACCCAGGCTTATGTGGAAGAACTGAAGCTGGAGCTGCCGGAACTTCCCGCGGCCAAGCGCGCAAGACTCAGAGAGCAATATGCCCTTGGTGCTCAGGAGGCGGACATCATTACGGAAAAGAGGGATTTGGCGCAATATTTTGAGGCGGTCATGAGTGAATTGGATGAAAAAGCCGTTTCCGGAGAGTTTAAGGCAGATATGGACAAGGCGCGCAAATTAGCCGTCAATTACCTGCTTACGGAGCTGAGAAAACATTTGGCCGAAAGCGGCCATGATATGCGTGATTTGCGGATAAGTGCGGAAAATTATGCTGAATTTGTAGGTATTGTGGCCGAGGGGAAAATAAATTCGAGCGCGGCCCAACTCGTGCTTAAAGAGATGTACCACCGGGGAGCAGATCCGTCGCACATTATCGAAGAAAAAAACTTGGCGCAGGAGAACGACGCTGGCGCGCTGGAGGAGTTGGTGGATGTTGTTTTGGCGGATAATGCTCAGTCCGTAGCTGATTACAAGGCTGGCAAGGAGAACGCCATTAAATACTTAATGGGACAAGTGATGGCTAAAAGCGGCGGCAAGGCCAATCCGCAGGCGGTGTTGGGAATATTGGAAGCCAAGTTGAAATGAAAGGCCAAAGGCGAAAGAAATGTTAATTGCCAGTTAATAAAAACAAAAATATGCAAATGGAGAGATTTTCCCCGTCCAAAGGGAGGCATGAAGGATTTGGCCCGAGCAAAGATAAGGCGCAGGAAAATCGCGCCAAGCTCCTGAAAGGCGCTTACGGCGATTTGGATGAGGAAGAGCGTAAATGGGTGATGCGCGCCAATTTGGAGAAATTCAAGAAAGGGGCGCTTGCCGACATGTCCCCGGCGGAAATTGAAGCTCGTCGCTTGGAAACCCAGGAATTATTGCGAGATGGAAAAGCCAAGGGTGGAACAACAGAGGTGGGGGAAGCGGACTTGGAAGAGGAAGAAAACAAACCAGAATCTTCAGGGGAATTTTTGCGCAGAATAAGAGAGGAAATGGGAAACATGCGGCCGCAAGTCGCTCGTTATTGGGAGACGCGCAGTTTTTTGGAGAAAAAGGAAATGGGTGAAGCTTTGCGTATTCAAAACGCAAAAATAAAGGAAGAAATTCGCAAAGCCCAGGAGGAATATATGAAGCAAGGCGATATAATGATTGCTTCCGATTTGGATAATTGCGCCGTGGAGCTTGAAAAAATAATGCGCGCCATACCAACTGCGGAAGAAGATTCATACAAAGCGGCTGCTTAAAACAAAAAAACCGCTTCCCGCCAAGGCGGTTGCGGTCAGTACGACATCTTTAATTATACACCCTAATTTTATTTTTGTCAAGCAAGCGAAGAAATTTTTGTATAAAAATGCTTTAAATAAGCAATTTTCCTAAAGCTTCGCTTTAGGAAAAAGGTGTGGATATCTCTTGGCTTGAAGGCTTGGCTGGTGAGGGTGTAAACTGAAAATATGAGAAAGAGGGAAGTGCCAACAGAAGAAAAAGCAAAAAGCGAAATGTTTGAAAATCGCCAGTGATGGCGATTTTTTTTAGGAAAAGTTCTTTGTAGAACAAAAAGATAGGCGGGGCAAGCAGCCCGGAAAGCGAGGGTGGTTATGGAAAAGAAGGGGAAGTATTTGATCTGTCTAGGATGCGGAGCGCTTTACGGCAAAGGCGACTGTAGATGCTTCTCTTCTTGTGAGTGGAGAATGTCCTGCCTGGATGCACTCGATAGCGGCAATAAGTCAATCGAGGGATTGTGTCCTTCGTGCGAGAAAAACTCGGACTTGAAGGTGGCCGTTTGAGTGGCTCGGGGCTTGCGCGAATGCGCGGCCCTTTTTTCGTTTGTGCGGCTACCGGCGTGTGCTATACTGTTTTTATGGCCGAAATGAGCAAAAAAGAAGCCCGCGAGCGCATAGAAAGGCTGCGCGCGGAGATAAACAGGCATCGCGAGCTGTACCACACCTTGGATGCGCCGAAGATAAGTGACGAAGCTTACGATTCGCTTTTTTTTGAATTGGAAAAATTGGAAAAGGATTTTCCGCAGTTAGTTTCTCCGGAGAGTCCTACGCAAAGGGTAGGTGGTGAACCGCTCAAAGAGTTTAAAAAGGTGACGCATACCCACAGGCAATGGTCTTTTGACGACGTATTCGACCTGGAGGAGCTTAAGGATTGGGAAGAGAAGATCCGCAGGTTTTTGGAGAAAAGAGTGCAAGAGGGGGAGATATCCGCAAAGGAGGCGGTGCTTGATTATTGCTGCGAACTCAAGATCGACGGGCTTAAAATGATTCTTGCGTACAAGGATGGCAAATTGGTGCAAGGGGCGACACGCGGCGACGGAGCGGTGGGTGAAGATGTGACGCATAACGTGCGCACCATCCGTAGCGTGCCGCTTTCTCTCAAGGAGAATATTAGCGGGATATTCGTGGGGGAATGCTGGCTTGGCAAGAAGGAGCTCGTGCGGATAAACGAAGAGCGCGCGAGAGAGGGCTTGGCGCTTTTTGCCAATACGCGCAACGCGGCCGCCGGCTCCATGCGGCAACTGGATCCCAAAATAGCTTCTAGCAGAAGATTGGATTCGTTTATATACGATATAGAAGAGATAGCTGGGGAGGAAAACGAAGGCACAAAGAAAGAGCTGAAAACGCAATTGGCCGAATTGGCGCTGTTGGAAAAATTGGGATTTAAGGTGAATCCTCACAGGAGTTACTGCAAAGACATTGGAGCGGTGCAGGAGTTTTACCAAGAATGGACGGCCAAACGCAATCAGGAGGATTATGAGCTGGACGGGATAGTGATCAAGATTAATTCGCGTGCGGTGCAAAGGGCCCTGGGATATACAGGCAAAGCTCCGCGTTGGGGCGTGGCTTATAAATTTCCGGCCGAACAAGTCACTACCACGGTGGAAGAGGTGAGCATTCAGGTGGGGCGGACCGGGGCCCTTACTCCGGTGGCGCACCTTCGTCCGGTGCGCGTAGCCGGTACGACCGTCAGTCGGGCGACGCTGCACAATTTCGACGAAATAACCAAGCTGGATGTGCGGATTGGCGATACGGTCATTATCCGCAAGGCGGGAGATATAATTCCCGAAGTGGTGGAGGTGGTTAAAAGCCTCAGGACGGGCGCGGAAAAGAAGATCGAGGAGCCGAAAAATTGTCCGATTTGCGGGGCGGCAGTGGTTCGCAAAGAAATAACCGGCGCCAAAAAAGAGCAAAGCGCGGCTCTTTATTGCTCCAACAACAAGTGTTTTGCGGTGCAGCAGGAAGGACTTGCCCATTTTGTGGGACGCAAAGGGATGGATATCGTCGGGCTGGGCGAGAAGATCGTGGAACAACTTGTAAATGAAGGACTTGTTGCGGATCCGGCGGACATATTTGAGCTTACAGAAGGCGATTTGAAACCGTTGGAGCGCTTTGCGGAAAAGTCGGCGCAAAATCTTATCGAAGCCATAGCCAAAAGCAAATCGGTCAAAGTAGACAAATTTATTTATGCGCTGGGCATAAGATATGTAGGAGAAGAGACGGCACGCCTTTTGGCAGAAAATTTGGCCCAATTGGGAATAAAGGGCCCCAAGAAAGGTCCGGGGGCCTTGGGACAATCTTTGGGCAAATTGGACGCCGAGAGCTGGGCTGGAATAAAAGGAATAGGAATCAAATCAGCCGAAAGTCTTGCGGAATGGTTTCGTGATTTGGGGAATTTGGATATGCTGGAGCGGATGGAAAAAGCAGGGGTGAGCGTTGTTTTGCCCGCCTCAAAAAGCCCGCAAAAAGGCGCCTTCAAGGGACTTGTTTTTGTTTTGACGGGAGAGCTTGAAAGCTTTACAAGGGACGAAGCGAAGGCTATCATAAGGGAAAACGGCGGCGAGGTGAGTTCGGCAGTCAGCAGGAAGACCAGCTATGTGCTTGTCGGGCAAAACCCGGGATCAAAATTGGAAAAAGCTAAACAGTTGGGGGTTAAAATCATAACCGAGGATGAGTTTGGGAAGTTGCTTGGGTAGCAGAGTGGGCTTTGCCCGGCAAATTGCGAGAGCAACAAAGCGCCTAAAACATATTTTCTCTATTTCTTTAGCATATTTTTATGTTGACAAAGGAAGAAGTTGTTCATATAGCAAACCTGGCCCGTATTGGGATAAATGAAGAGGAGGCTGAAAAATATCGCCAGGAGATTTCGGCGGTGCTGGATTATTTTTCCAAATTGAACGAGGTGGAAACGGAAGGGGTTGAGCCGATCGGACACATTACCGGAATGGAAAATGTCTTAAGGGAGGACCGAAATGAAGATTTTGGCTCTTTGGGCAGGGAAGCTATTTTGGCGAATGTGCCGGAGGTTAAGGATGGATATGTGAAAGTTAAAAGCGTTTTATGATCAAACGGACAAAGCAATGATAAGAGAACTTCATGCCAAATTGTTAAGTGGGGAGACGACGGCCGTGGAATTGGCTGAGCGTTATTTGGCGACGATAAGAGAAAAAGATGGTAGCATCGGCGCATATTTGACGCTTACGGAAAAGGAAGCTTTGGCGCAGGCAAGGGCGGTTGATGCGAAAATAGCTGCCGGAGAAAAGGTGGGTCTTTTGGCGGGGGTGCCTTGCGCAATCAAGGACAATATGTGCATGGAGGGAGTGCGCGCAACAGCGGGATCAAAGATATTGGATAATTATATCGCGCCTTATGATGCCACGGTGGTTAAGCGTCTCAAGGAGGAGGGAGCGGTTATTTTGGGGAAAACCAACATGGATGAGTTCGCCATGGGCTCTTCCACGGAAAGCAGTGCGTACAAGCTGACCAAAAATCCTTTGGACGATGAAAGGGTGCCAGGAGGATCTTCCGGCGGGAGTGCCGCTGCTGTCGCAGCTGGTGAAGCGGTGTGGTCTTTGGGGTCGGATACGGGCGGCTCGATTCGTCAACCAGCTTCTCTTTGCGGCGTGGTCGGTCTTAAGCCTACTTATGGGCGGGTTTCGCGTTCCGGTCTGATTGCCATGGCTTCCAGCTTGGATCAGATTGGACCGTTTGCTTCATCCGTGGAGGATGCGGCTATCATACTTAGCGCGATAGCCGGAGAGGACAAGATGGACGCAACAAGCGCACAAAGCGCGGACAAAAGATACGAAGATTATCTCAGCGGAGATATAAGGGATTTGAAAATCGGCATACCCAGGGAATATCTGGAGGGATTAAATGCGGAGATACGCGCGGTATTTGATGAGTCTGTGCGCAAGCTTACACAACTGGGCGCCCGGATAGAGGAGATTAGCTTGCCGCATTCTTCTTATGCGCTTGCCACTTATTACATAATTATGACCAGTGAAGTGAGTTCCAATCTGGCGCGCTTTGACGGAATCAAGTATGGGCTGCGCAGTGACGACAAGCGCGATACGTCCAAGGTGGAGGATGGTTTGCCCAAAAATCTTTTGGAAGTTTATCTGGATACGCGTCGTTACGGGCTGGGCAGCGAGGTGAAGAGGCGCGTCATGCTCGGCACCTATGCGTTAAGTTCGGGATATTACGATGCATATTATCTGAAGGCGCAGAAAGTGCGAGCTTTGCTCCGGAGAGATTTTGAGAAAGCTTTTGCCCAGGTGGACATGATTTACTCACCGACCTGTCCGGAAACAGCTTTTAAGTTTGGGGAAAAGAGCGTGGATCCGCTAACCATGTATCTTTCGGATATATATACCGTGACGGCAAACTTGGCCGGAATTCCCGCTATCTCCTTGCCGATAGGTAGGGTTGAGGGGTTGCCGGTAGGCGGGCAACTGATGGCCAAATGGTTTGATGAGGAAGGTCTTGTTAATACGGCATATGCCTTGGAGAAATCCTTGGCTAGTTGAATATCACTATGGAAATAGCCGGAGTAGATGCACAAGGTTTTTTCTTTGTTTTCCTTGAGTGGGTGCGGAATTTTTATAATTCCGGCTTTTTCTTGGCAATCAAGATTTTTTTGGGAATATATACTTTTGTGCTTTTTGCGGACATTGTGCTGTTGCTTATGTTGCGCGGAGTTTCGGGCAATATCCGGGCGGGAATTATGGGGACGGATATGCCGGCCACGCCTCCTAGCAAGATGCGTAAACGTTGGGATAAGGTGGTCGAGAGACTTAAGGGCGGGGATGAATCTCAATACAAGGTGGCCATTATTGAAGCGGATTCCATCGCGGACAGCATTCTTTCGGGCATCGGGTATCCCGGTGCCAATATGACGGAAAGGCTTTTGCAGATAAAACCCTCACAGCTGGATGACATAGAAAAGTTGCGTTATGCGCATAGTATTCGCAACAAAGTGGTGCATGAGGAAGGTTTTACTGTAAGCAGGGAGTTGGCTGAGGAGGTTGTCGGAATTTACGAGGATTTCTTGAAATATCTTTTCTTTTTGGAATAAGTTGATTGCATGACAAAAGCCCCTAGGGGGCTTTTTTGTTATGAGCAAGGAAATTTGTGGCGGCGGAGAGCGCCTCGGGGTAGTTTTTTATCCAAAGCAATTCCTTTTCCTTTCTCAGCCAAGTGAGTTGGCGTTTGGCATAATGGATGTTGTCGTAATAAATCTTTTCTTGCAGCTCCAGAAGGGATAATTTCCCTTCTAGGTAAAATACGGTTTGACGATATTCGAGTCCAATTCCCTTGAGCCATTCGGCAGAAACGCCTTTTGCCAATAAACTTTGGGTTTCTTCAATAAGCCCTTCTTTCAGCCAACAAGAGACGCGTTTTCTTATCTTGGCTTGCAGCTGTTCTTTGGGTATATCAAGTGCTAACTTGAGAAAGGTTGCATTGGTGCTCCGGTTGGTTTTCAAAGGCTTTGGAACTTCGCCCAAAGCTGTCGCAATTTCGATTGCGCGGACAAGGCGCACCTTGTTGCGATTGTCTATTGCGGCAGCGCGGCGCAGGTCAAGCTTTTGCAGTGTTTTAAAAAGATCAGCGGCTGTCTGTGAAGACAATTCGGCGCGCAGCTTGGGGTTTGGAGGAACTTGCGGCAATTTTACACCCTCAGCCAGGGAATTGATCCAAAATACGCTCCCGCCACAGATGATCGGAATTTTGCCGCGCCCGGAGATTTCTTCGATTGCTGCCGTGGCGGATTTTAGGAAATGGCTCACGTTAAAATCTTGCATCGGATCGGCGATATCGATCAGATGATGGGGGATTTTTTCGCTTAAAAAAACCTTTTTTTCCATATCAAAAACGCCGGCCACTTTGCCGGAACCGATATTTAATCCGCGAAATATCTGGCGCGAGTCCGCGCTGATAATTTCCCCGTCTATCTCCTTGGCCAGGCGGATGGCCAGGGCGGATTTGCCCGAAGCTGTCGGACCGGTAAGGATAATGGCGCAAAACTTGCTTTTTCCCATGAATAAAGCGTATACTATACCCGCGAAGATGTACAGTCTGTTGCCTACAAGGAGGGAGATTTATGGCAAGGCAAATAGGTATGAGTGAATATTTCCGCTCATTTTGCGTAGAACTGCAAACGGCGGAAGCTGTTTGCAGGCTGTGTTTCAGATTGGAGGTGGACACTCGTCGCAAGGAGGAAAAAATCGAATGGATCATTAACAATATGGATTCCGTGCTGTCTTCGGCTCGCTATGTTTTTCAAGACGGGGGCATCAGCGAGCAGGAGTTTTCCGCGATAACGGACATATGCGCGCTTGTAAAGAATAACTGCCAAAAGTGCGACGGCAAACAAGGAAGAGTGTGGAAGATATTTGAAGAGCGGCGCGGGCACGAAGAAAAGACTTCTTCCCTAAAAGCTTTTTCTCCAAAGGTTGTAGGCATTAAAAAAGGGTAAAAGGAGGGGCGATGGAAAAGACGGTGCTTGTTGTGGAAGCTTGCTCCAGTAACCGAAAAGTGCTGGCTGCCTTACTGGAAAGAGAGGGGGTGAAAGTTCTGGGTGAAGCTGATCCCCAAAGGGCACTGCTTATCCTTTCGGACAAGACTCCGGATTTGGTAATATCCAGTCTGGAGTTTTCCGGAAAGATGGACGGCGTGTCTTTTTGCGAACAGGCGCGTTCGCTAGCCGGGGATAATTTTCCTTTGATCCTTAATCCGGCTTCATTGAGTAATGAGCAGCGCCAGCGGGCCGTAAGGTGTGTAAACAGCATAATCCAAAAACCGGATGTGAAAGGTTTATTGGATGAAACAGCAAAAATCCTTGGCTTCGGCTGAAGTCCAACGAGGGTGGGAAAATTCCCACCCTCTTATATTTTCGCCTCCAGGCTAAATGGCAAGATTTTGACTATTTCTACCTGGACAAACTCCCCTAGGGGAATAACTTTTTTTGTGCGGATGCGAATATTTTTAAGCGCGCGCGTTTTGCCACAGTAGAAATTCCCGGCTTTTTTTTCGATAAGCACATCCAGTTTTTTGCCCAAAAGTTGTGCATTATTGGCAAGGGCTGTTTCCAAAAGAACATCGTTGAGCTCTTTTTCGCGCTTTTCTTTTTCCTGCCTGGAAACGTCGTTGGGCATGTTCCAAGCCGCGGTGCCGGGGCGCGGAGAAAATTGTCCGAAATAAGCCATGTCAAAGCGGGACAAGTCCATCACTTTTTTGGTTTCCAGGAATTCTGCGCGGCTTTCTCCGGGAAAGCCGACGATTATGTCCGTGGTGATGGCCAAAGGAGCATGGGGCTTATTTTGGGCAAAGGCGGTGCGTATTTTGCGGATAAGTTGCAAATAATGCTTTTGAGTATAGTGACGGTTCATGCGGCGAATGACGTCGTCGCTGCCGGATTGGAGCGGTAAGTGCACCGCTTCGCATACTTTTTGGGATTTTGAAATAGTCTCGATGAGCTCATCGCTCATATCTTTTGGGTGCGAGGAAACGAAGGTCAGCCAAAATTTTCCCGGAATTTCATCCAGCATTCCCAGAAGCTTTGCGAAATTTATTTCCCCTTCTTTTTGATTTTGAAGCTTGGAACTGTAGCTGTTCACATTCTGCCCCAGCAAAGTTATCAGCTTATATCCCTTTTTGACCAAGGCGGAAACTTCGGCAACCACTTCTTTTGCATCGCGGGAGACTTCTCGCCCGCGGGCGTAAGGGACCACGCAATAAGCGCAGAAATTATTGCAGCCAGTCATTATCGGGACGTAGGCCTGGAAAGGGTTTGCGTGCTTGGGATTGATTGATAAGTAAGCCAGTTCTTCTTTATCGGGAAAGTTTTTTTGTATTTTTAAATTTGCGTCGGACAGTTGATGCAAGATATCCGCAATTGATTGTGGAAATTTTTTGATTTCCGTGAACAAATCAGCCTTTTTCTGGAGGCGCCTTTGTACGTCTTTGCGGTGAGCGATGCAGCCGGTGATAATTATTTTGGCACGGTAATTTCGGGTGCGGATCTTGTGCGCGAAGCTGTACACGCGATCTTCGGCCATTTGTCGAACTCCGCAGGTGTTGATAATAACAAGGGCAGCTTCTTCGGCTGAGGATGTTTCCCTAAGGCCGCGTTCTTCTAAAAACGTGGCAAGTCGTTCGCTGTCCGAAACGTTCATTTGGCATCCGAAGGTTTTTATATGGTAAGTGGGGCTGGGCATCTTTTTTTTGGTTACGGTTAGCTTTTTTTCTTCCGCCTGGCGTATAGCCTAGCAAAAATACCCATAAAAAGCAATCTTTGGCAAGATTGACAATGTTTGCGGCTAAGCGGAGAATTAGGTCATCAGGTGGTTATTTTGAAAAAAGAAGGAATGCTATGGATGAGAACGCATGGGCTGGATTTTCCAGGTTACGGCGGGCTGTCTGGGTGCTTGAAGAAGAAGGAGCTTTGGGGTATGAAGAGTTCCGCGACAAAATAAAGATTTTTTGTGAGAAATTTTCGGATTCTCGCGCCTTGATACGCATCCTTTTGCTGCGAAATCTCATATACAGGCGGTGTGGGGAGACTGGGGAGACTGAGGGCACCAGTCGGTGTGTTTATGCAGCAACCAAAATGGGCAAAAAGCTGGCTCTTGGCGTAAGAGAGGAAGCCGAACGCTTGCTTTTGCGCAAAATGAAGATGAAAGAGAAAAAAGGGAAGCGCATGCTCAAACTAAATCTCAACAAGAAGAAAGGGAAAGATTTGGCGGCCAATAATTTTACGAAAAAGGGAAAAGTCTCGGCAGTTGCCAATTCGCGCTTGTGGACAAAGATATTGGGAGAGGTTTTCGCCAAAGACTTTCTCTTTGCAGAAATTCCCACCCTATTTTTTTTACAAAAGGCCAAGGCGCTTGCTTGTCAGCAATCCGATTTTCCGGACAATCCTTTCTTTCTGGCGGGCGGCATCCTGAAAGCCATGATCAAGGATCGGTTGCTCGAGGAAAAGAACGAGAGAGTTTGCCTTACCGAAAAGGGAAGGCTGGTTTTGCGCAACGCTTTCGGATGGGGCGGCGAGCTTTGTCGCCGTGAAAAACGTTATAAAAAACTCAAGCTTAAGGCCAAGGAGTTGGGGATGGAAAATATAGCCTGCGGAGTGCGCAAGCTTAAAAAACTTGTCCGCCTGGCGCAGCGGGGCTTTTTGCCTCAAGCGGCATAGGATCCAAGGGATGGTGAATAAAAAAGGGACTGACAGCGTCAGTCCCTTTTTAAAATGTTTTGACGGAAGTTATTTTTTGGCAGCAATTTTTTCTTGGAGTTGGGAGAGCAGCTCCGATAAAGGAAATGTTTGCTGATTTTCTTCTCCTCGGATTCTTGCGGTTACGGTCTTGTCGATGCTTTCGCGTTCACCGATTACCAGGATATATGGAATTTTTTGCTTTTCGGCTGTGCGGATCCTTTTGCCCAGCGACTCATTCTCGGCGGAAAGTTCTGTCCGTACCCCCTTTGCAGTCAGGATTTCTTGCGCTTCCTTGGCCCAAGAAAGGAATTTATCACTCACCGGCAAAATATTAGCCTGAACAGGGGAGAGCCAAAGCGGAAAGGCTCCGGCGAAATGTTCGATCAAAAGCATCAGGAAGCGTTCGTAAGATCCCAAAATAGCGCGGTGCACCATGACCGGGGTTGCATCTTTGCCGCTTTGGTCAGTGTAGGTGAGGCCGAATCTCTTGGGAGTGGCAAAGTCGATTTGCACGGTCGGGATCTGCACTTCGCGTCCCATGGAATCGCGGAACATGAAATCCAGTTTCGGTCCGTAAAGAGCTGCCTCTCCTTCACGCTTGACCGCGCCCAGTCCCATTTCGTCGGAAACTTCCTGGAGCATTTTTTCGCAAAGATCCCAGTCCTCGCTTTCGCCGATATATTTTTCAGGATGTTCGTAGTCGCGCACGGAAAGCGAAACCCAATGATTTCCCCACATATCCAGGGAGGAATAGAAGTCCTTGATGATGGAAACCATGTTTTTTAATTCTTGCTTCACTTGTTCTACGGTGCAGAACGTATGTCCGTCTTCCACCGTGATGGCGATCACGCGCTGCAGGCCGCCGATCTCACCCGGTTTTTCGTCGCGATATTGCTTTTCGCTTTCCATATAGCGGATGGGCAGATCGCGGTAAGAGCGCGGTCTGGAGGCGTAGATCTGCGTTTGATGCGGGCACTGCACGGGCTTCATTACGTAGTCTTGCTTGTAATGCGAGGTTACCTGGAAGAGTTCATCGCCGAATTTCTGGGCATGTCCGGATTTTTCATAAAGGGCGATTTTGGCCAAGTGGGGAGTGGAAACTTTCTGGAATCCATAAGAACGGCAAACGTTCTCGATGTGTTTTTGCAATTCCTCTTTGATGATAGTTCCCTTGGGGGTAAAAAGCGGCAGTCCCGGGCCTACTAAATCAGAAAAGCAAAACAAATCCAATTCCTTGCCTAGCTTGCGGTGATCGCGTTTTAAAGCTTCTTCCTGCCAGTCTTGCCAGGATTGGAGCTCTTTCTTGCTCTTGAACACCACTCCGTAAATTCTTTGCATTTGTGGACGGCTCTCGTCTGCTTTCCAGTAGGCTCCGGAAATCTTGGTCAGTTTAAACGCATCCGTCTTTATTTCTCCGGTGGAATCGATGTGCGGTCCGCTGCAGAGATCAACAAAGTTTCCGCTGCGGTAAATTGAAACAACTTTTTCTCCGCGAGCGGCAATTTCATCTAGGAGTTCCAATTTGTAACCTTGTTCCAGGGCGGCGAATTTTTCCTTTGCCTTTGCTATGGTTGTTTCGGCGCGTTCAAACGGATGATTGGCGGAGATTATTGCGCGCATCTTTTCTTCGATAATCGGCAGGTCTTCGGGAATCAAAGTGCGCGGCAAAGCGAAATCATAGTAGAAACCGTTTTCCAAGGCTGGCCCGGTTCCCAGCTTGGCATCTGGAAACATTTCAAGTACGGCTGAGGCCAATATGTGGGCGGTTGAATGGCGCAGGAGTTCGAGCTCGTTTGGTTGCATAAGTTTTTGGTTATTATGAATTTTATGGAAATAAAAACGCCGCAAGCAAAACAGGATGGAAGAATATCTCCCTCGCCGAGACCGCGACCGGATATCGCGGCGGTTCCACTCGGCTTCCCGCAGATGCTGGGCTCTTTGAACGGCTCATTCGTCAGCCGTCGGAAACGGAAGCTTTTGCTGCAAAAAAGGCAAGCCTTCATGGGCAGCGACGGGTTGGTAGTCCGCAGCTTCATTTGATTGTGCTTTTATAGTAATAAAAAAGCTAATTCTAGGCAAGTTCCACGTTGCCTCCGGCAATTGCCGCGCGTATTTCTTCCAGGAGGGTAGGGTGATGCTCTATGGAAAACGGCGTTTCCAGTTTGTTTTGCTGGTGGTGCAAAAACACTTTACATCCTCCGGATTTGCATGAGATGAATAATTTTTGCAATTTGTGCAACATATCCGGCGTGGCGTCGTGGGGCAAGGTGACAATCAGCTTGGAATCTTTGGGTCGGCTGCTCGGACCATCGGAGTCGAACTCCGATGGGAGCGTCGGCGGAAGATCGGTATGGTCGTTATTTTTCCCCGTATAAGCTTTCTTGGTGGCTTCGACGCGCAAATAATTTTCCACCTCCGCGTGGTTGAGTTCTTTGGCGTCATCGACAATCAGTTTATATTGTCCGTCTTTGTCGGAAAGACGCCCCTCGGCAATGATCATGCGTCCGTCACTCCAAAGGCTTGCGGTACGCTCGAGCACTTTGGGAAAAACCAGCAGTTCGATTTTCCCCTTGGTATCTTCGAGCATTACGAAATACATGGTCTGTCCGGCCTTGGTTAGAATCTTTTGGGCTTTCTGGATGACACCGCCTACGCTGATGCGTGTCCCGACCCGGTCTTTACTTAAGGAATCCAGGGGCATGGCCACGATATTTATGTATTCTTGGTATTCAGCTACCGGGTGGTCACTGACGTAAAGGCCCAAAAGCTCCTTCTCCCAATCCAGACGCTGCTTCTTGGTAGCTGGCGGCGTATCAAGAAGTGCGATGGTGGGACTTTCAAGCATCGCTTCTCCAAAAAGACTGACTTGGTTGGATATTTTTTGTTTTTGTACGCTTTTGATGTGCGAAAGAATATTTTCCATGCTCGAAAGGATTTGGTTTCTTTCTCCCAAATTGTCCAAAGCTCCGACCTTAGCTAAAGCTTCCAGCGATTTTTTATTGAGATCTTTCGTTTCCACCCGCTCCAGAAATTCGGCAAGGGTTTTGAATTTGCCGCCTTTTTTTCGCTGCGAAACTATTTCTTCGGCCACGGTATGCCCTACATTTTTGATAGCCTTGAGTCCGAAGCGGATGCGTTCCTTGCCATCTTCTCCGGCGATGACGGCAAATTCTTCGAAGCTTTCGTTGACATCCGGCGGCAATACTTCGATGCCCATATCGCGCGCTTCGGAACATTCAATCGCGATCCGGTCCGTGTCATCCTGGTCAGAAGTGAGCAGGGCTGCCATGAAGGCGGCGGGGTAGTGCGCCTTGAGATAAGCTGTCTGGTAGCCGATCAGGGCGTAGCAGGCCGCATGGGAGCGGTTGAAGCCGTAGCCGGCGAACGGTTCGATGAAGGAAAAAACCTTTTCTCCGATTTCCCGGCCAACACCGGTTCTTTCGCATCCCTCGATGAATTTGATCTTCTGTTCCTGAATGAGATCGAAGATTTTTTTGCCCATCGCCTTCCTGAGCACATCCGCTTCACCCATGGAAAAACCAGCCAAGTCGCGGGCGATTTGCATGACTTGTTCCTGATAGACGGCTACGCCGTAAGTGTTTTTGAGGATTGGTTCCAGTTTAGGGTGGATGTAGTGCACTTTTTTGGTGCCGTGTTTGCCGGCGATGAAATCCGGAATCCAGTCCATTGGTCCGGGGCGGTACAGGGCCACCATGGCGATTACATCTTCAAGCACGGTGGGCTTGAGTTGTTTGAGGTAGCGCTTCATGCCCGAACTTTCCAACTGAAAGATACCGGTAGTATGGGCTTCTTGCAGCAATTTGTAGGTAGCTTCGTCATGGAGGGGGATTTTTTCTATGTCTATTTCCACACCTTCGGTCTTGCGGATGATGCGGATCGCGTTTTGGATGATGGTGAGGTTTTTAAGCCCCAAAAAGTCCATTTTGAGCAGCCCTATCTTTTCCACGAAGCTGGTTTTGGTGGAGGAGGAATATTGGGTTACGGTTCCTTCGCGCGCGCCGGCGATATTCTGGATGGGGGTATATTCGGTGACTGGATCTTTGGTGATTACCACGCCGCAGGCATGCATGCCGGCGTGGCGCACCACTCCCTCCAGGCGCATAGCCGCGTCGATTAATTTTTTGGCATCAGGGGAAGAATTGTAGTGTTCTTTGAACTCAGGAACTTCCTCCAGGGCTTTTTTAATCGAAGAGAACATGGGGATCATCTTGGCTGTCTTGTCGCAAAAGTCATAAGGAAGTCCCAAGGCGCGCCCGGTGTCGCGGATAGCCGCCCGGGCGGCCATTGTTCCGAAAGTGATGATTTGCGAAACATGGTCTTCGCCGTATTTTTTGCGCACATATTCAAGTACCAGATCGCGCTTGTCGTCGGCAAAATCCATGTCGACGTCGGGCATCGATACGCGTTCAGGATTAAGGAAGCGTTCAAAGAGAAGGTCGTATTCGACCGGATCCATATTGGTTATGCCGGTAAGATAGGAAACGAAGCTGCCGGCCGCACTGCCGCGGCCAGGACCCACCACGATGCCGTTTTTTTTGGCCCAGTTCACGAAATCCTGGACGATAAGAAAGTACGAAGCATAGCCGGTTTTTTCAATCACGCCGAGTTCGTACTCCATGCGCTCGCGATGTTTCGGAGTGATTGCGTCGCCGTAGCGGCGCCTAAGTCCGGCCTCGGTTAGTTCGCGCAGATAACTCATGGGAGTGTGTCCCTCTGGCACGTCAAAGTGAGGAAGTTGAATTTCGCCCAGTTTCAGTTTGAAGTCACAAAGGTCTACCACTTTTTGGGTGTTGGTAATCACTTCCGGATGATCAGGAAAGGCCGCAGCCACAGCCTCCGGGGATCTTAAGGAAAGGTCGAAGTCCAAAAGATTCATGCGGTCCGTTTCGTTTACTTTGCGGTTTGTTTGTACGCACAGCAAAATATCTTGCGCGCTCGCGTCCTCGGGGCGCACATAGTGGACGTCGCAAGTTGCCACTACCGGCAGATTGAGTTCCGCGGCTAGCTTGAATATGCCGTCATTGGCCTCTTTTTGCGGGGTGAAATTGGGATGGCTCTGGACTTCCAGGAAAAAAGAATCTTGTTCAAAAATGTCTTTGTATTCCAAAGCCAGCTCTTTGGCGCGCTCATAATTGCCCATGATGATATGCGCCGGTATTTCTCCTTCAGCGCAAGCGCTTAAACCCACCAAGCCCGCGCTGTATTGGCGTAGTACCTGGCGGTCGATGCGGGGCTTGTAGTAAAACCCTTCCAGATGGGCGATGGAAACCAATTTCATCAAATTCTTGTAACCAGTTTCGTTTTTGACCAAAAGGATGAGGTGGTAGCGCTTGCGGTCTTCGGCCGTGGGATTTTTGGAATGCAGGTCATTGGGCGTTACGTACATCTCGCAGCCGATGATCGGTTTGATTCCTTTTTCCTTGGCACGAGTAAAAAGGTCCACGGTGCCATACATCACGCCGTGGTCGGTAAGCGCAATGGAATCCATGCCGAGCTCCACGCAGCGATCCAAAAGATCATCAATCTTGCCGAGACCGTCGAGGAGGGAATAGTGGGAATGGACGTGGAGATGGGTGTATTTCATAGAAATCAAAATTTAAAAACCAAAAATCAAAGCTACAATTCAGAAATAAAAATTTAAACGCATTCCCAAAGGTAAATTTTTATTTGTCATTTTGCGCCTTGACTTTTGCACCTTGAATCAAGGCAAAATAAAAAATCACCAACTAAAGTGATTCACAAATAAAAATAGAATAAGTTGCCTTGGTCATATATTTTTGATCTTCATAGCCCGGGAGCAAGCCGCTGGGTTCTGCAAGATGTTTACGAGGTGAGTGTAGCATGTTTTGGGAAAGAGGGAAACATTTTGCCAAACGAGGTGCTTTTTTCAGCGGAGTAGGCTGGAAAACATACGCTTATCGGGGTATACTTAGCTTTATGGAAATCGCAACATTTGAATTGGAAAAAGCATTACTTGAGCAGGGGTACGGTTTCGTGATCGGCACCGACGAAGCCGGTCGCGGTCCTTTGGCGGGGCCGGTGGTGGCGGCCGCGGTGACGCCAAGGTTCAAAATGGAAATCTTTAAGCCGCAAGACGGAAATGAGAAGCTGTGGGACCTCGTCAGGGATTCGAAAAAACTCAGCGAAAAACAGCGGGAAAGGGTGTTCGATTTCATCCAGGAAAATTTTCACGTAGGCATCGGCATCTGCAGCCACGAGACAATTGACCGGATCAATATTTTGCAAGCGTCTTTTTTGGCAATGAAAAAGGCCATAACCGCGCTTATGCGAGCGCAAGAAGCTGAATTACAAATTGTGAACCCCGAATCAAATCCAAAAATCAAAAATAAAGAATCAAAAATTATTGTACTCGTGGATGGCAACAAGGAAATCCCCAATTTTTCCCATGAGCAGCAGGCAGTGGTGGGGGGAGATAAAACCTCCAAATCCATCGCGGCAGCTTCGATTGTGGCTAAAGTGACACGGGATCGCATGATGAGGGAGTATGCCCAGAAGTATCCCCCGTACGGATTTGAAAAGCATAGGGGGTATGGCACCAAATTGCATCTGGATGCGCTCAAGAAATATGGGCCATGTGAGATCCATCGCAAATCCTTTACTCCCGTAGCCAGTCTTGTCAAAGGGGCAAAAGCGTGATATGCTGCTCATGTTATCATTTATACGAAGGTCCTGGGGTTTATAAAGCGCGCAAAAGGAGAAATGGCCGACTTTTGCTTTACGAACTTTATAGACTTTATGAACTTTTAACCCAAATACCATGTCAGTACCAAAGCAACGTCACACCAAGCAACGCCGCGACCGCAAAAGAGAGCGTTTCGCCATCGAGCCGGTAAAAACGCAGACATGCGCCAAATGCGGTTCGCAAAAAATGCCTCACCGCGTATGTGCTAATTGCGGTACGTATAAAGGAAGGGAAGTGGTGAATGCCCTCAAGAAAATCGAAAAGAAAAAATAAACACGATGCCAATCGGTAAATAAGCATCGATTTGCAAACTGCCTATCGGGCCCGGCTATGATTTGCAAATCCGCAGCTTATTTGCGGCTTGCACCATTTTGAAATGGCCAACAGACACCTCCAACGCTCCATCGCGATGCAGTCCCTTTTTGAATGGGATTTCCAGGGAAAAGATGATGGGCGCGTAGATGAAATAGTGGACCGCAATGTGGGAGAATTTGCTCCAGGAATAGAGGAGTCTTCCTTGGTGGGAAAATTGGTGCACGGGACGCTGGAGAACCGCGCAGCCATAGATTCCCTTATTGAAAAATGCGCTCCGGAGTGGCCGCTGGAGCAGGTTACCGTAGTGGACCGCAACATTCTTCGGCTCGGTATTTATGAGCTCATGTTTGGCAACTACGAGGAGGTGCCGCCCAAGGTGGCTATCAATGAAGCTATCGAATTGGCCAAGACCTTTGGCGGCGATAATAGTGCGCGTTTCGTCAACGGCGTGCTCGGCACCATTTATCGCGAGATGGGCGAACCGATGAAAGATGACACGAGCAAAAAAGAAAAGAAGATGCGGGAAGAAGTCGAAGAAAAGCCTAAAAGTTAAGCAATTTGTAATTCGTAATTTGTAATTTGGATAATCCCAATTACTAATTACCGATTACGAATTCCTCTGTCATGATCGAAGCTTTAGCCAAGCGCATAGGCGTGGATTTTGAAGACATAGCTCTGCTCCAGCAAGCACTAACGCATCGCAGTTATCTCAATGAAAACCGCGAATACTCCCTGGATCATAACGAGCGGTTGGAATTTTTGGGTGATGCCGTTTTGGAGCTGGTTGTTACCGAGCATCTGTATAACAATTACGCCAATCCGGAAGGAGAGCTGACCAGCTGGCGGAGCGCACTGGTAAATGGTGAAATGCTTTCACAGATCGCGCAAACTCTGGATGTCGAAAAGTATCTGCTCATGAGTCGCGGGGAAGCCAAAGATACCGGTCGGGCGCGCCAATATCTGCTGGCCAATGCCATGGAGGCCATAATCGGAGCCATTTATCTGGACCAAGGATATGAAGCGGCCAAAAAATTTATTCTGGAAAACGTTATAACCAGGCTAGGGGAGATACTGGAAAAGAAACTTTATTTGGATCCTAAAAGTTACTTTCAGGAAAAAGCCCAGGAGATGCAGAAAGTAACTCCTTCGTATAAGGTCACACGTGAATGGGGTCCTGATCATGACAAACATTTTGTGGTGGGAGTTTTTTTGGGCGAAGAAAATGTGGCCGAAGGGGAAGGAAGTTCCAAGCAAGAAGCCCAGCGCAATGCGGCACAGCACGCCCTAGAGAAGAAGGGTTGGGTATAGGATGGCAGAAAGTCGAAGGTTGAAAGCGAAAAACAGGGAAGAATAAAAAAGCGGATTTTGAAGCCCGGAGTTGAGCCGGGTTTTTTCGTTGGTTTTTTTGTGTCAAAATGATATAATTTAAACAGCTTAAAACTTCCAAAAATAAAAAAATATGTATGATGTGATCATAAAAAACGGAATGGTCATTGATGGATCCGGCGGACCCATGCAGCGTGCAGATGTGGCTATCCAGGAAGAAGAAGTCGTTTCTGTGGGGAACCTTTCGCACGAAAATGCCCACAAGGTCATAGACGCTGCGGGCAAGATGGTGTGTCCGGGTTTTGTGGATGTCAATAATCACTCAGACACGTATTGGCGACTTTTTGCTGGACCAGGTCTGGAAAGTTTGCTCACTCAGGGCATAACGACGATCGTGGGCGGCAACTGCGGTTCATCCCTGGCTCCACTCCTTTCGCGCGACGGCATAAAGGCCATCCAGAAATGGGCGGATATTTCCAAAGTTTCCGTAGATTGGCTGGGGATGGGTGAATTTTTGGAAAAAGTGGAAAATCTTTCCCCGGCGCTTAACTTTGCTTCCTTGGTGGGCCATAGTACGCTGCGGCGTTCATTTGTGGGCGACGAAGTGCGCGACATAAGTCCGCAAGAGATGGCGGCTATGAAAAAGCTTTTGGTGCGTTCGCTCAAGGACGGAGCGATCGGTCTTTCCACGGGACTTGTTTATGCGCATGCCAGACTCGCTTCCTCGCGTGAAATAGTGGAACTGGCGGAAATGGTCAGAAAATATGACGGGGTATACACGACGCATATCCGTGGCGAGGGACGCGAGCTTATCCGTGCGGTGGAGGAAGCCATTCGTATCGCACAACTCAGCGGCGCACGTTTGCATATTTCACATCTGAAAGCAATGTGGGAAGAAAACTGGCCGCTTATGGAGGAAGCGCTCAACTTGGTGGAAACGGCTAGGACGAGCGGAGTGGATGTCACGTTCGATGTTTACCCTTATACGGCCACCGGTTCGGTGCTTTATATTTTACTGCCGGAATGGGTGACGGAAGGAGGGCGCACCATGATGCTTTCGCGCCTTAAAGACAAGGATATCCGTGCGCGGGTCATCAAGGAAATGCGTGAAAGCGAGCGCGCTTACGACAAGATTTCCGTTTCCATTTCGTCACTGAACAAATCGCTCAATCGCACACGCATCACGGACATAGCCAAAGCCAAGGGGGTGAGTGTGGAAGATGCGGTGATTGACGTGCTTATTGCCGGTGAAGGAAGAGTGATAACCACCATGGAAGTACTCAGCGAGCGCAACGTGGACAAAGCCGTGATCAATCCCTTTTCCTTGATAGCCACCAATGGCGCTGGCTATCCGGTAGAGCATAAAAAGACCGGAGAGGTGGTGCATCCGCGCTCTTTCGGTTCTTTTCCGCGGGTTTTGGCCGAATATGTGCGCGCACGCCAGGTGGTGAGCTGGGAAGAAGCGGTACACAAGATGAGCGGTGCGCCGGCTGAAAGGATGGGTCTTAAAAAGCGAGGCCTTTTGGCTAAGGGCTATGCGGCGGATGTAACGATTTTTGATCCGGAAAAGGTGCGGGATTTGGCCACCATGGATAACCCGTACCAATATGCGCAAGGAATAGAGTGGGTTTTGGTCAATGGCGTTGTCGCTTTAGCAGAAGGCAAAATAACCGCGGAGCGAGCGGGGCAAGTTATCAGAAGGAGTCGCAAGATTTTTGAACTGTAGTCCTTGTCTTGCCAGGCGAAGCCTTGTTTGCTAGACTTCGGTTTCGTGGTGATTTGCCGAAGCGGCAAGACGTTAATCCGTAAGTAAGGAAAGCGGCAATGAAACCTTCTTTTTTCAAAGGCAAAAAAATAACCGTAATGGGGCTGGGTCTTCATGGCGGAGGCGTGGGCGTGGTCAAATTTTTGGCCAAAAACGGCGCGCGGGTCATCGTAACCGATCTTAAAACCAAAGAGCAATTGGCCCCTTCCATTGAAAAACTCAAAGGAGTCAAGAACATAACGTATGTGCTGGGGCAGCATCGCTCGGAAGATTTTTCCAGCGTGGATATGGTGATTAAAACGCCGCCGGTCCCTTGGACGGATAAGCATATCCAGCTTGCTCTCAAGAGCAAGGTTCCCGTGGAAATGGACTCCAGCCTCTTTTTTAAGATGTGCACCAATCCCATAATCGGCGTGACCGGGACCAAAGGCAAAACCACCACGGCCACTTTGTTGGCGCAGTTGCTTAATCTTGCCAAGGTTGACGCGGTAAAGGTGGGGATAGGACAAGTAAGCGTGCTGGATAAACTGGATGTGTTGAAAAAAGGGAGCATCGTAGTGTTTGAGCTTTCCAGCTGGCGGTTGAGCGCGCTGGGGAGAGCTGAAATAAGCCCGCGCATCGCGGTGCTTAAAAACATCATGCGCGACCATCTCAACTATTACAAAACGATGGATGCATACATTGCGGATAAGCGCTTCATTTTTGAAAACCAAAAGCCGGGCGATTTTCTGGTTGCCAATTGGGATGACCCTCTGGTACGCGAAGCGGCAAGCAAAGCTCCGTCGCAGCTGCTAAAATTTTCTTACGCGCCGCTTTCCGATGCGCGTGCGGTTTTTATCGACGGAGAAAACATGTACGCAAGTGACGGATTGGACACGCAAAAGATCGCGGCACTGCAGGACATTTCCATTCCCGGAAGACACAACCTTTCCAACGTGATGGCTGCCGTAGGCGCGGCACTGGCTTACGGGATAAATACCAAAGTTATAGCCAAAGCCTTGCCGCAGCTTTCGGGCGTGCCGCACCGGCTGGAATTCGTGCGCGACCTTGGGGGAGTGCGTTATTACAATGACACGGCAGCGACCATTCCGGATGCGGCCATTTCGGCATTGGAAGCTTTTTCTGAGCCGTTAATATTGATCGCCGGCGGGACGGATAAGGAATTGGAATTTGCGGCTTTGGCGCAAAAGATAACGGAGAAAACCAAGGCGGTGGTGCTTCTTAAGGGAAATGCCACGGAAAAGATTATCAGCGAACTGAAAAAGGCGGGGTTTGCAACAGAAGGACTCATGGTCGCGCTTTCCATGGAGGAAGCCGTCTTTAGGGCCACGGAATTGGCTGCCAGGGGGGATGTGGTTTTGCTTTCACCGGGTGCGGCCAGCTTCGGTCTTTTTGCCAACGAATTCGAGCGCGGCGAAAAGTTTCGCAGCGCAGTCAAAATGCTCAAGTAGAAAATTCTTTAAAAATATTTTACGCAAAAAAGAAGTTTGAAAATATTCCCCAAAGGAGGATTCGGCCATGAAACGCAAAAGAGGGGGAGACGGTTTTTCGGTGGAGGCGCTTTTCCCGGATGGCGAAAGCCCTTCTTGTTACCGGCTGTTTACCATTTCGGTGGACAATCATTGCTTGAGAATAGATGCACCAACCGGAGCGGACGGAACCCATCAGGAGGAAGCGGCGCTGCTTTTGTGGCAATACCATCGCGTCTTGGAACTTAACGACGTGCAGCACGAAGCGATTGAAGCCAGGGGTTTGGCAGCAAGAAGGGGCGGGCTTGGCGCACTTATTTTCTCTCGTCGGCTCTAAAAAGCTTGACGGCTAAGAAAAAATGCGCTATAATATAGAAAGATGGCTCAAATAAAGGGTGTTCCCGCTGGCGGGAAGACCCTTCTTTTTTTAAGAATATGACGAAAATAAGCCTCAAAAACAAAAAAGTATCCTTTATGCTCATGCTGGCTCTTGGCTTGGGTTTTGGAGGTATGGCAACTAAGGCCGAGGCGAAAACTATTTTGGCTGAGGAGGTGGTGGCCCTTACAAACCAAGACCGCACCAAGGAAGGTCTTTGGCAGCTTGAGCGTGATCCGCTACTGGACAAAGCGGCGTTGGCCAAGCTTAAGGATATGGGAGAACGCAATTACTTCGCGCATTCCTCTCCGGACGGCTGGATGCCCTGGGATTTCATCTCGCAAGCAGGGTATCGATATGAATATGCTGGCGAGAATTTGGCTATCCATTTTAAGAGTGCGGCAAAGCAGCAGAAAGCCTGGATGGAAAGTCCGACGCATCGCAAAAATATCTTGAGCGCCAATTACACCGCGACCGGTGTGGCCGTAGGCAGGGCCTGGATAGAGGGCGAAGATGCGTTGGTGACGGTGCAGCTTTTTGCCAAGCCTTTGGTGCAGATCGTTCCGGTAAAGAAGGAAACTTTCGCCAAGCCGGAAGCCGCCCCCAAGGTTCATGCCGCAGAAAATTTTGCGCAAAAGATTCCTTCCGCCGAAAGGATTTTAGGGGAGCGCTCGGCCATGCTCAGTCGCAGAATAGACGAAACGCTCGAAGCCCTCGCTTCTTCCGCGGATGCTTGGAAGATATTGGCTGCGGCCATAACCTTGCTCACCATGCTGGATCTGGCTTTGGTGGCCGCCAAATATCGCCACGGCCCGCCACGCGCGCATTGAAAGTCAATCTTATGAATTTGGAGCCAAAGTCGCCTCAGGGCGATTTTTGGCCTTGAAGAAAACGGTTTTAGGGCTTATACTGCCTCTATGGAAAAAAATGACTATTTTATCATCCGCGGAGGCCGAAAGCTTCAAGGAGAGATTCAAGTGCGCGGGTCTAAGAATGCGACCACGCCCATTTTGGCAGCGACGCTGCTTACCAAGGAGCCGTGCACGGTTTCCAATATTCCGCTTATCGAAGACGTGCACAGGATGTTGGAAATAATCGCAGGCTTGGGTGCCAAGGTGGAATGGGTCGGCGAGCGCTCCGTTACCATAACGGCCGGGGATATCGATCCGGGCAGGGTGGATGCGGAGTTGGTCAAAAGGCTCAGGTCTTCCATTTTGCTGTTGGGATCCCTTAGTGCGCGCGCGCAAAAATTCGGTTTTTTTCATCCGGGTGGATGCGTGATTGGCAAGCGTCCGGTCGGAACGCATTTCGATGCGCTCGAAAAAATGGGGGTGAAGGTGGTGGGCGGCGGCGAAAAGACTTACGAAATAGATGCGCGAGGGAAAAAGTCGGCCAAAGTGGTGCTTAGGGAGTTTTCGGTGACGGCTACGGAAAATGCCATGATGTTGGCGGCTTCCTTGGAGGGCGAAACGACTATTAAAATTGCGGCAGCGGAACCGCACGTGGAAGACCTGGGAAGATTTTTGGAAAAAATGGGAGCTAAAATAGAAGGACTCGGCACGCATACGCTCAAGATAACGGGAAGCGCCAGCCTGGGAGGAGCCGTGCACGAGGTGATTCCGGATGCCAACGAGGCTGCCACTTTTTTGATCATGGGCGTGGCTACCAAAAGTCCGATTCGCGTTCGGGGCGCTCGCGAGGAGCATCTGGATATCGTCTTGGAAAAACTAAGACAATTCGGGGCGGATTTTAAGGTGGAAGCGGATGCGATTGAAGTTGTTCCTGCGCAGAATTTGAAAGCGGTGGAAAAAATCGACACGCGCACTTATCCGGGTATCCCGACGGATATCCAGGCGCCGTTGGGAGTCCTAGCCAGTCAGGCCGAAGGGGAGACGCTCGTGTTTGACACTATCTTCGAGGGACGCTTCAATTATCTGAGCGAATTGGAGAAGATGGGCGCTCAGGTGAAGGTGCTCAATCCGCATCAAGCTGCCATCAAGGGGCCGAGCGAACTGAAAGGATCAGCAATCCGCAGTTACGACCTCCGGGCCGGCGCGTCGCTTATCATTGCGGCGCTATGCGCGCGCGGCGAAACGCGCATCGAGGAGATCTACCAAGTGGATCGGGGATATGAAAGGATAGAAGAGCGGTTGGCTGCGCTTGGCGCGGACATTCAGAGAATAAATTCTTAGTTTTTAGTTTTAATAGTTTTTGGGAAGATGTATGGAAAAAGAGTTTAAGCATGGAGCGCTAAATTTGAGAGCTGATAAGAGGCTTGTTTATACGGCAATGTCTAAACATCTTTTTTATTATCGTATGTTTATTTCCAAATATGTTATTGAACAGCATAAGGTCCCGCTCAACCCTTTCATGATATTTGATTATTTTTTGCTGGATACGGTCGATAGGGATTTGGTGAGAGAGGGAAATAATAGTTTGGTGAAAAGGGCTGACGAGTTATGGGTTTTTGGCGCAGTTTCCAATGGGGTGCTGGCGGAAATAAAAATTGCCAAAGAAAGGGAAAAAATGGTGAAATATTTCAAAATAGAAAAACCTCACAATATAGTGCCAATCAAAATTGATGAGGTAGAAATGGAAGAGGAAGTTGCTGAATTTAAAAGTGAATTATGAAAAGCTTTTTTGTTGTTTGAATTTGGGATTTATTTAGGATTTAGAAATTAGTAATTAGGAATTTTTAAAATATGCTTGTACGCAGGATGGGAGTGGACCTCGGGACGGCAAACACTTTGGTGTTTGTGCCCGGGAAGGGAATAGTGATAAACGAGCCTTCGGTGGTGGCGGTTTCCATGGTGGAAAACGCCGTTTTGGCCGTGGGAAACGACGCCAAGGAGATGCTCGGGCGTACGCCGGACAATATCGTAGCTTCGCGCCCCATGAAGGACGGCGTGATCGCGGATTACCGCATCACCGAAGCGATGCTCAAATATTTCATCAATAAGGTAAGCGGCAAAGTCCGTCTTTTTCGCCCGGAGATCATGATTTCCATTCCGGCCGGCGTGACAAGCACGGAGCGGCGCGCGGTAGTGGATGCGGCGGTCAGGGCCGGAGCCAAAAGCGCCTATGTGGTGCGCGAACCCCTTTTGGCGGCGATCGGGGCGGGCATCCCGATCCATAACGCGCAGGGGAACATGATCATCAATATCGGCGGCGGAACCAGTGAGATCGCGGTTATTTCTTTGGGCGGGATTGTGGCTGCGCACAGTGCGCGCGTCGGCGGAAACAGGTTTGACCAGGCGATCAGCGATTACATCAAAAGGAAATATGGCTTGGCGATCGGAGACCGCACTGCCGAAGAGATAAAGATCGGGATCGGTTCCGCCATCGCGCAAGTGAAGGAAGAGCATATGGAAGTGCGCGGGCGCGATCTGATGGGCGGCTTGCCTAAGACGGTACGGATTTCATCCAACGAAGTCACGGAGGCGCTGCAGGATGAATTGCGGGAAGTGATCAACGCCATCAAAAAGGTTTTTCAGGAAACCCCTCCGGAATTGGCGGCGGATATTATGGATAAAGGAATGGTGCTTTCGGGTGGCGGAGCGCTGCTACGGAACTTGGACCAGCTCATTACCAAGACGATCGGCGTGCCGACCTACGTGGCGGATGACCCTCTTTTTTGCGTGATCAAGGGGATTGGAACAGCGCTGGACAACTTGGATGTTTATAAAAGGACGATCATGTTGTCAAAGTAAAAAATTTGTTTTCTATCAACGCGTTAATGTATTGACGGGTTTGGGACTCGTTAACTCGTTAGCTCGTCAACTGGCCAATAATGCGTATAGGTATCGACGGTTCCCGCGCGTTCCTGGGGAACAGGACGGGGATCGAGGAATATTCATATCAAACCATCAAGCATCTTGCCTATGGGCAGGCAGGCCTGCGGGACGAATTGAAAGGTCAGCAGGTTGTTTTGTATGTGCGTAAACGGCAGCTTCCCGATTTCGTGCTTCCAAGTGGCTGGAGCATAAAGAGCATCGGTTGGCCCAGGTTCTGGACCCAATTGGGCTTATCTTGGGAAATGCTCCTTCATCCGGTGGATGCGCTTTTTGTGCCAGCACACACCGTCCCCTTTATTCACCCGCAAAAAACCATCGTAACGATTCACGGATTGGAATATGAATTCGTGCCCCAGGCGTATTCCCTTTGGGAGAGGATCTATATGAGATGGAGCATAAAAAATTCTTGCCGGTGGGCGCAAAAGATCGTCAGTGTTTCGGAGAATACGAAGAAAGATTTGAGGGAGTTGTATGAAGTACAGGAAAGTAAGATTACCGTGGTCGGCGAAGGTTTTAGCGACAATCTTGAGTTTGGAATTTCTAATTCAGAATCAAATCACGATGACATAGTTTCTAAAATTGAAAAATTCAAAATTCAAAACTCAAAATTTTTTCTATTTGTCGGGCGTATCGAGGGGCGCAAGAATATCGGCAATATCATCAGGGCATTCGAAATCCTTAAGGAAAAAAAGGGCATTTTGCACAAGCTGGTGCTGGCCGGCCGGCCGGGGCATGGTTACCAGGACATAAGGTCGCAAATCGCAAATTGCAAGTACAAGGAGGATATTTGGGAATTGGGTTATGTCGGCGAAGAAGAGAAATGGGCGCTTTTAAAAAAGGCTGAAGTTTTTGTTTTCCCCACTTTGTATGAGGGGTTCGGAATTCCGCTTTTGGAAGCGCAAAGTGTCGGATGCCCGGTGGTGGCGGCAAACAATTCCTCCATTCCTGAGGTGGCGGGAGGAGGGGCGCTTTTGGTTGATGCGCAAAGTCCTGAAGAGATAGCGAAGGCGGTTTACGAAATAGTTTCGGATGAAAATCTGCGCAGGGATTTGGCAGACAGGGGAAGACAAAATGTCAAAAGATTCAGCTGGGAAAAATGCGCAGGTGAAATTGCAAAAATCCTAGCGAGCTAGGATTTTTGTTTGGCTTTTTTCGGCACAACGTTTGCATGTATCAGAAGTTTTTTTAAAATGAAATGAGAAAAAATTTGAGTGGAGAAAATTTGCTTTCCTTATTATTTAATTTGAGCAAATTTTCGCAACCTGATAAACACTGTTCTGTAATGTTAATCTATTTTAACTCTCGACTTCATGCAGGAACTCTTTTAATGGTTGGACTATGTCAGTCAAATCAACATACTCTATAATTTTATCAGCGATACCTTTAGCATTGTCTCGAAGCTGGACCCCCTTATGGATTATTATGATAATCTTTTTTCCAGCACTAAAAGCTATTCCGGCCTCAATAGCCCTTCCAGTGGAAGGGGTTGACAGGTCAATCAATAAAGCATCACACTTAAGGACTTCTGTTTTAGCACGGCTCATCAATTCTCGTGGATCATGAAACATTTTTTGATAATTTTCAATGTCACGAATAAAACAGAAGTCATTAAATCCAGCTTCTTTTACAAGGCTACACAAGTTTTCAATCTCGGACTTATTTTCACCCCCCTTAAAGGGGGCGGTAATAAAAATTTTCATAGCAAGAGAGTTAGAATAGATTTATTTCGTCACAACGTT
>DAOKZJ010000011.1:0-17795 GCA_035325685.1 Candidatus Moraniibacteriota bacterium
AAATTCAAAACATTTTTGTCATTCGAATTTTGTATTTTGATATTGTTTAGTATTTAGGATTTCGTGCTTGGAGTTTTTTAGTGGCTGGATTCCCGCCTTGCGCCACTGCTAAAGCTATGGCGACACGCGGTCGCGGGAATGACACGTTATCATATGAAACATGAAATTCTGCTGGGACTCACCACGACCCCTGCTTCCGATTGGCGAGGGAAAGTGGAAGAAATGAAAAAATTCGGCATCAAAAAGATCGCCCTTTTTCCTACTTTTCTCAAAAAAGAAGAACGCGCGGAGCTCTACCGCCTCCTGGAAGAGATCGCCGACTTGCAAGTGCCGCATGTCCACTTGCGCGACGACATGGAGGAATGGGAGCTGGAGCTGTATGAAAAGTGGGGCGCACAGGTGCTTAATGTGCATCTGGGACATTTGGGGGCTGAGGCTTACCGGAGCAGATTGGGCAAAATTTACACGGAAAATCACTTCGGCTTGATGGACGAAGAAAAAATTCGCTCTTGCGCCGGAATCTGTTTGGACGTGTCCCACCTGGAGGCTTCGCGCCTCAGGAGGCGACCGGAATACGCGCAGATTGCCGCCTTGTTGGAGGTTTTTCCTGTCGGCTGTTGCCATGTTTCGGCAGTGGACGACAATATCTTCAATCCGCTCAATTATATTTTCGGCTTTGACAAACATTTTTGCACCGCCCCGGAAAAGATGGATTATGTTGGACAATATCGCCGTTATCTGCCAAAATACGTAAGCTTGGAGCTGGAGAATTCTTTCCAGGAGCAAGCGGAACTGAAAGGATATTTGGAAAAAATCATAAACATATAAGATAAAACGTGCTGCATGAAAAATATTTTAATAATCGGCGCCAAAGGCATGCTGGGGCAGGAATTGGTCCGCTGCTTTGCCGATAAGGCCAAATACAAACTAACCGCCTGGGATGTCGAAGAGATAGACATTACCGACGAAAAGCAGGTCGCAAGTAAACTAGCGAGTTTCCCTGTCGACGTGATTTTCAACGCTGCGGCTTACAATGCGGTAGACAAATGCGAAACAGACAAGGCCGAATTGGCAAAAGCCAAGAAACTCAACTCCCTGGCGCCCGGTTATTTGGCCAAGGCAGCCCGAAAAGCGGGAGCGATCCTGGTGCATTATTCCACCGACTATGTTTTTTCGGGAATGCCGGACATTCCGGAACCGGAAGGGTGCACGGGTTCTTGCGGTTCTTGTTCGCTTCATGACGGCTTTATCCCGGAGCTCGGATTTAAGGAAAGCGACATTCCCGAGCCGGTGCAAAATTACGGCAAAACGAAGTTGGCCGGAGAGGATGCGGTGCAAAAATACGGCGAGAAATATTACATTATCCGTTTGTCCAAGCTTTTTGGAAAAAAAGCCCTTGCCGAAGGAGCCAAAAGAAGCTTTTTTGACATCATGCTGGAAGCGGGAAAAAACAACACGCAAGTAAAGGCGGTGGACGAAGAAACCTCTTGCTTTACATACGCTCCGGATTTGGCAAATAAATCCAAAGAGATCGTCGAGCTTGAAATACCTTACGGCATTTATCACGTGACCAACAGCGGTGCGGCCACTTGGTATGAAGCGGTGGCGGAACTTTACAAGCAGGCGGGCATAAAAACGAAAATTATTCCCGTGGGAGCGGAGGAGTTTCCGCGACCCGCCCAGCGCCCATATGTTTCCACGCTGATCAATACCAAACTTATGCCGCTCAGGAGCTGGCAGGATGCCTTGGGAGAATATTTGAAGGGATAAACTTTTTTATTGCACCGTCGGCGAGCTTTGCGAGTTGGCCGGTCATGAATCGAAGCAGCCCGCTAACACATTAACCCGCTAACCGGACAGCAAGCATATGTCATTTGAACATCTCAAAAAACAGGACAAACAGGTATTGGCGGCCATCCAAGGCGAAACAAAGCGCCAGCAGGAAGGAATGGAGCTGATTGCCAGCGAAAATTATGTCTCCAAAGCCGTTTTGGAAACGCTGGGCACTGTTTTTACCAACAAATATAGCGAGGGTTATCCGGGCAAGCGTTACTATGGCGGTCAAGAGTATACGGATAAAATAGAAAAGATTGCCATCGAGCGGGCCAAAAAACTGTTCGGCGCCGAACATGCCAATGTGCAGCCGCACTCCGGGGCGCCAGCTAACATGATCGCCTACAGCGCCGTCTTGAAGCCGGGAGATACGGTCTTGGGCATGGATCTTTCCCATGGCGGGCACCTGACACACGGTCACCCGGTGACTTTGGGTGCGCAGATATACGACTTCGTCCGCTACAAGACGGGAGCAAATGGTTTGATTGATTACAAGGAATTGGAAAAGATGGCTTTGCGGCACAAGCCCAAGTTGATGCTGGCCGGTTTTTCCGCCTACACCAGGAAAATTGATTACAAAAAATTTACGAATATCGCCAAGAAAGTCGGCGCGATCACGATGTTCGATGTGGCACACATCGCGGGACTCATCGCCGGCAAAGCGATAGAAAGCCCGGTACCATATTTCGATATAGTGACCACCACCACACACAAAACCCTGCGCGGCCCGCGCGGCGGCATGATTCTTTGCAAAGAACAGTTTGCCAAAGCGATCGACAAGGCTGCTTTTCCGGGATTCCAGGGCGGGCCGCACATGAACAATATCGCCGCCAAAGCCGTAGCGCTGGGCGAGGCTCTCAAGCCTTCTTTTAAAAAATATGCCCACCAGGTAGTGAAGAATGCCAAGGTTCTCGAAGCCGAATTGAATAAAAAAGGATACCGCCTCATGTTTGGCGGCACCGATTACCACATGGTTTTGGTAGATATGGTTTCCAGTCGCGGAGTGAGCGGTAAGCAAACCGAAGAAGCCCTGGACAAAGCAGGCATTACGGTCAATAAAAACATGATTCCGGATGATCCGCGCAGTCCCTTCGATCCGAGCGGAGTGCGTATCGGCGTGCAAGCCGTAACCAGCCGGGGCATGAAAGAAAAAGAAATCAAAAAAATCGCGGCCTGGATAGATGAGATCGTTTCCCACCGGGAAGATGAGCGGAAGCTGGCCGCAATCAAAAAGGAAGTGGCCAAATTCTGCAAGCGATACCCGATATATCCTAATATTTAACAAATAGTTAGTGTCATTCCGGACTTGTTCCGGAATCCAGGATTTAAAACTCTAAATCCTAATATCCAAACTCTAAACAAATTCAAAACATTTTTGTCATTCGAATTTTGTATTTTGATATTGTTTAGTATTTAGGATTTCGTGCTTGGAGTTTTTTAGTGGCTGGATTCCCGCCTTGCGCCACTGCTAAAGCTATGGCGACACGCGGTCGCGGGAATGACAATACTTCAAATTTTATGGGGGAATGTACAACAAAAACAAGAAAGCGTAAAATGAAAGGCATAATTTTGGCCGGCGGCACGGCAACGCGCCTTTTTCCGATGACGGCCACCACAAGCAAGCAGCTTTTGCCCGTCTATGATCGGCAGATGATTTTTTATCCGCTCAACACTTTGATAAAAGCCGGAATCAAGGATATTTTGATAATCGTGGCGCCTGAACATAGCGGACAGTTTTTGAATCTGTTGGGTTCGCTGCTCAAAAAACACGGCATCAACATCACTTTTGAGGTACAGAGCGTGCCGCGCGGCCTTCCGGAAGCCTTCCTTTTGGCTGAAAACCATATCGGCGAAGAGAATGTGGCGCTTATTTTGGGCGACAACATATTCGAAAACGATTTTTCCAAAGAAATCAAAAATTTCCGCACCGGCGGACATGTGTTTGCCACCAAGGTTTCCGACCCGGAAAGATTTGGTGTGGTAAAATTCAACAAAGGGGGCAAAGCCACCCAGATTGTGGAAAAGCCCAAGGAATGGATCAGCGATTGGGCGGTCACAGGCCTGTATCTTTACGACAACCGTGTAGTGGAAGCAACCAAAAAACTGAAGCCTTCCGAACGCGGCGAATTTGAAATAGTGGACCTGCACAACTTCTATCTCAAAAAGAAGGAGTTGGGCGTAACCGTTTTTGAAGGAGCATGGCTCGATGCCGGTACGCCCGATTCATTGCTCGAAGCCGGACTGATAGTCAAAGAAAAGGGGATAAGCAGGAAATTCCATCCGATTTTGGATCAGGCAATCCAGGAATTCAATGAGGAGTTGAAAATCCGAAGCAAAAAAAGATTATTATAATTAATTTACGCATCGCAAGCTGAAAAAAAGCGAATTTGTGCCGAACGATTCGTGCTTGCCAGGTTGTGATGCGCTCAATATCCGTGAGTAAAATCAAGAAAGCCATTTTGCCGGTCGCAGGGTTTGGAACCAGATTCTTGCCGGCCACCAAGGCCCAACCCAAAGAAATGCTGCCCATCGTGGATAAGCCGGTCATTCAATATCTGGTGGAGGAGGCCGTGGCTTCCGGCATTGAAGAAATTATCTTCGTGACCGGACGCGGCAAGCGCGCAATCGAAGATCATT
Source organism: Candidatus Moraniibacteriota bacterium (assembly GCA_035325685.1). Taxonomy (GTDB): domain Bacteria; phylum Patescibacteriota; class Minisyncoccia; order Moranbacterales; family GWC2-37-73; genus DAOKZJ01. Next base: position 4,471 of record DAOKZJ010000011.1, read on the forward strand.
TCGATGTCTCCTATGAGTTGGAAGACACGCTGGTGGAAAAAAACAAGCATGACCTTTTGGCGGAAGTGCAAAAAATTTCTTCGCTGGCCAAATTCTCATACGTGCGCCAATCCATGCCTTTGGGGGATGGCCACGCCTTGCTTCAAGCCGCGCATATCGTCAATGGCGAGCCGGCTTTGGTGATTTTCGGCGACTGCCTTTACGACAGCGAAGTTCCCGCATCCAAACAGCTCATGGAAACTTTTGAAAAATTTGGCGATCCGGTGATCGGGTTAAGCGAAGTACCGGAAAATCAAATCCCGCTTTTCGGGGTGATTGACGGCGTAAAGCTGGATGAACTCACTTATGAAATCAAGGGGTTGGTAGAAAAACCGAAAATCGAAGAAGCTCCCTCCAATCTGGTAGCGGTCGGTAAATACATAATCACTCCGGAAATATTCGAGATATTGTCCACCATGGAGCACGGCAAGTCCGGAGAAATACGCCTGATAGATGCTTTCGAGATATTGCTGGAAAGAAAAAAAGCCATTTACGGCAAGCTGTTGCAAGGAGAATGGCTAGACACGGGAGATAAGTTCAATTTCGTCAAAGCGACGATCCACATGGGGCTCAAGCATCCGGAAATAGGAGAAAAGCTGCGCGAATATTTGGGAGGTTGTCCCAATATAAACAAGTATTGAATCCAATCCGGCCAGCAAGGCCGGATTTTTTCTAGTATTGACAACAAAGGTCAAGGAGTGGGACAATTGTTAACCATTAAACGGGCAAGGACATGTACTGGATATATTTGGCCATCTTTGCAGTAATAGTCTTTATTCCCGGAATCGTCGGACGCGATTACGGAATTCTTACGGAAGTTCAAGTAGAGGAATATTTGATATTGCTTTTGGGCTCTGTCGGCTTTCTGATCTTTTTGCTGCAAGGCAAGATGCTCAAAAGAGTTAACCGGCAACGCTCCAGCGTGCAGCGAGAAGCCAACCAGCTGCTTAAAGATCTTACGCATACTTATTCGTATATTGGCGAGGCGAACCGCAAATTAGATATTTTACGCAAAGTGGTGCAGGATATTCCGGAAGGGAGCACCAATAATTTCAAGACGGAAGCGACCCAATATAACAGCATCATGGATGCCGTACTCGTGATGACCAAGGCTCCGCTGGTGGGAATCAGGTTTTTTGCTCCGGGCGGGGAAGTGATCAAGGAGGTGTGGAGCGACCCCAAAAGAAGGATAACGACCTTGACGCGACTCGGCTGCAAAAAAGGCCAATCATCCTCGGAAACAGATGATTACCTGGCCGTTTCCGCATCCATTAACCCCCGGGGGGTGGGCTGCTGCTTGCTTATTTCCAAACACAATCCTCATGCCCGCCCCGGGGAAGACATGGAACTCTTGAAAGCTTTGGCGGCGCATGCCTTGTTTTCTTATATGTTTTTTGAGTCCTGTCGACGAGAAAGCCGGGCTTGATAAGATGAATCCGCGGGACTATACTGGCTAAGTAGGAATTTTTTAAAAAAATATTTATGAAGGTGGTGCTTTTGAGCGATGTGCGCAAAGTGGGACGAAAAGGAGAAGTAAGGGAAGTGGCCGAAGGATATGCCCGCAATTTTCTGTTGGCCAACAAGTTGGCCGAAGTGGCTACTCCGGCGGTTTTGGCGCGCCTCAAACAACAAGAAGACAAAAGAAAGGTGGATACCAAGCTGGCGCAGGCACATTGGGAGCAGGTAGCTCGAAAACTCGCAGAAAAACCCCTTACCATTAAAGCCAAGGCGGCGGCGGGCAATCTTTTTGGCTCCATCGGTCCTAAGGAGCTGACTGCCCATCTGGCCAAGGAAGGGATAAATTTGGAGGAAAAAGTTTTTGGCAAAACGCACTTGCGCACCCTGGGTGAACATCGGCTGGAGGTTGTCTTGGGCGGAGCGGTCAAGGCGGTTTTCAAGATTATTGTTGAAGAATCCGAAAAATAGGTGTATAATCCCAAGGTAAGGGGGGTGTCATTTTACGTTTTGAAGGAAAGGAAGTCGCAAAAGGGGCGGCTTTTTGTCTATAAAAATATCTAAAACGATGCCGGTTAGCGAACGGAATGCCAAGCAACATCCATTCGTTGGTTAGCATCGCAGCTGCATGGAAAATAGAAAGTATATCTTTGTGATGGGCGGCGTGATGAGCGGAGTGGGCAAGGGGACTTCCGCCTCTTCAATAGGGACGATCCTTAAGGCGCGCGGATACAGCGTGACCGCGCTCAAAATAGATCCGTATGTCAACGTGGATGCCGGAACCATGAATCCGACCGAACATGGAGAAACCTTCGTGCTGGACAGCGGGCTGGAAACCGACCAGGACATGGGCAATTACGAAAGATTCATGGGGATAACGTTGCCCAGCGAGAACTACATGACCACCGGAAGCGTGTATGAGGCGGTCATCCGCAAAGAAAGAAATCTAGAATACGAAGGGAAGTGCGTACAGGTGGTGCCGCACATCCCGCTGGAAGTGATCGAACGGATCAAGCATGCCAGCGCCAAAGCCAAAGCGGATATTACCATAATCGAAATAGGGGGGACCGTCGGCGAATACGAAAATATTCTTTTCCTGGAGGCGATCCGCCTGATGAAAATAAAAAATCCCCAAGACGTACTCAGCGTGATGGTCAGCTATGTTCCTTGTCCAAACAAGGTGGGAGAAATGAAAACCAAGCCGACCCAACATGCGGTGCGCACGGTCAATGGCGCAGGAATTCAGCCGGATATCATCATCGCCAGAAGCGAGGTGCCGATGGACCAAAAACGCAAAGAGAAAATTTCGCTGTTCTGCAATGTCGCCGAGGAATGCGTGATCAGCGCGCCGGATTGCAATACGGTTTACGAAATCCCGCTTAACTTTGAACGCGACGACCTAAGCCGCATCATTCTCAAAAGACTCGGTCTCAAATCGCACAAATCCGATCTTAAGGAATGGCAGCAACTGGTTTCTTCCATCAAAAATTCCCGCGGCAAACTGAAGATAGGCATCGTGGGGAAATACTTTGGCACCGGAGATTTCGTCCTCAGTGACGCCTACATCAGCGTAATCGAAGCCGTCAAGCATGCCGCTTACAAAGTGGGGATGAAACCTGAAATAGATTGGCTTAACAGCGAAGTTTTCGAAAAGGAGCCTGAAAAACTTCAAGCCCTTGGTGAATATGCCGGCGTGATTGTGCCGGGAGGGTTCGGTTCGCGCGGCATAGAAGGAAAGATAAAGGCCATCGAATTCTGTCGCGAAAACAAGATTCCGTATTTAGGTCTTTGCTATGGCATGCAGCTTTTGGTGATCGAATTTTGCCGCAACGTGCTGGGCCTGAAAGAAGCGCACACCACCGAAATAAATGCGCGCGCCAAACATCCGGTGGTGGATATCATGCCCGAGCAGAAGAAGAATCTGGAAAACGGCAATTACGGAGCCACCATGCGGCTCGGGGCTTACCCGGCGATCTTGAAAAAAGGAACTATCGCCCATAAAGCTTACGGCAAGGAAAAAATAAGCGAACGCCATCGCCATCGCTACGAAGTCAATCCGAAATACGTAGCGCGCATCAGTAAGGCCGGACTGGTTTTTTCGGGGACTTCACCGGACGGCGTCTTGATGGAAATAGCGGAATTGCCCAAGGCGGAGCACCCTTTCTTCGTGGCCACTCAATTCCATCCGGAATTCAAATCTTCGCCGCTCAAGTCCCACCCGCTCTTTTGGGAATTCGCCAAAGCAGCCAAAGAAAGACAAGGAATGGAAAAGTGAGAGGGGATTAGACCTCCTGAGGCGATTGGCAAATAAAAAAAGAAACCTCTCGGGAGGTTTCTTTTTTATATATTGCCGGATGAAAACGAAAAGTTATTTTTTGGTCGTTTTTTTGGAGGCAACTTTCTTGGCCGGGGCTTTCTTGGCTGCTACCTTTTTGGCCGGGGCTTTTTTGGGAGCCGGGGCTTTTGTTGCCTTGGGGGCTGCCGTTTTTCGAGCAGCCTGTGCTTGCTCGGCGGCAACTACATGTACAAAGCGACGCTTGGAAAGCTTGCCGGTAAAAGCAGTCACTTTCTTGGTGGTGAATTTGACCACTCCATCGACCAGGGCCATAAGCGTATCATCGCCGCAGCGCTGCACGTTTTGTCCGGGATGGAATTTGGTGCCGCGCTGACGCACGATAATGTTTCCTTTCTTGGCGCGCTGTCCGCCGAATATCTTAACGCCTAAACGCTTGGAAATTGAATCGCGTCCTAATTGGGTTGAACCACCCGCTTTACGATGTGCCATAGCAAATCTGGGAATGCAAGACGCCGCTTATTTTACAGGGCGCTTGGCATCCGAGCCGTTGAATTCTTAGTTTGGATAAAGCTTGCCTGAGCGGATTGCGAATGGCTTGCCGGGGCGCAATCCCGGCCGCAACCCTCCTGGCGGATAGCTTTATGGTACGGAATTTATTATAATGGAACTGTAAGCAATGTCAACCGCCGCCAGGTTTTTGCCAGATTCGGATACAAAAGATTTTTAAGCATTTTCCGACAAAAAAATCTCCCGAGAAAAAAATGGCTGAGTTAAGGGCCTTTTGGGCCAAAAATGAGCTTAGAATAACAGTTTTTGCGGCATTTCTGCTCAGTGGAGGAATTTGCTTTGCCTTGGGCTTCCTGGAAGGCCGCAAAATGCCCTCTGAGCCGCTTGTGATAGAGAAGCGGGAACAAACAGCTGCTCCTGCCCAAAATACGCCCCCGGAGCCTCCTGGGCCCTTCAAGGACTCTGCCGCGCCTTCCAGTTCCTCAGCCGCCTCATCCTCTGGCTGCGCCTTTGTCGGCAGTCGCAATTCGGACAAATTTTACATTCCCAGCTGTTCTTGGGCCAAACGCATTAAACCGGAAAATCTCGTTTGTTACAAAAGCGAACAGGAAGCCTTGGCCAAAGGAAAAGCCAAAAGCGAATGCCCGTAAGCTCAAGCGCGTTTTTTAACTTACAATTTTCAACTTTTTTCGTATGTCCTTTTTTTCCGCCAATGTCATCTTTTTTGACGCCGAATTTTCCTCCCTTGACCCCACGGAGGGCAAGATCATTTCCTTGGCGCTTATTGACCGGGAGGGCAAAGAGCTCTACTTGGAACTGGACTATGCCCCGGAGGATCTGGACGAATGGGTGAGAGAAAACATTTTGCCGCGCATGCTCGGGCTTTCCCAAGTTTCCGTCCCGGAAGCCGCCGAGAAAATCAGGGAGTTTGCAGGAAAAGGGAAGCCGCACCTGGTTGCTTATGTGAACCAATTCGATGTGGTTTTCCTGCACAAGCTTTTTGCCGAAAAGGAATGGCCTTTCCACTGGCTGTCGCTCGACTTGGCTTCCATGATGTTTTGCCTAAAGCGCGATCCGGAAAGGGAATTGGATCTGGCCAAAGAACTGGGACTGAAAACGAGGGGATATAATCTCCACAATGCTTTAGACGACGCGCGGCTTTTACGAGAGACATATCTGGCGCTGGAAAAAAGAGCTTTCTGATTCAAGTAAGCCATTTACAAAAAATTTGTTTCGCGCTACATTGGCCAATCACAATTAAGAAAAAAGGATGACCCCTCGCCCAAAGCCGCACCAACCGATTCCCCCACACGCCAAAAAAGTTTTTTCCGGCGTATTGTTTGACGTGTACCAATGGGAACAAGAGCTTTACGACGGCACGGTGCGAACTTTTGAAAAAGCAAAAAGAGGAGACGTCGTGCTTGTTTTGCCCACAACCCCTTTGGGGAAAATAGTGATGATTGATCAGCAGCAACCTTTGCGCACGCCCTTTACCGGACTTCCTGGCGGCAACGTGGATAAAGGAGAAGATCCGGAGGATGCGGCCAGGCGCGAGCTGCGGGAAGAGACCGGATATGAAGCTGGTGAACTCATCCTTTGGGAAGCGCTGCACCCTTACACCAAGGTGGAATTCGTTTTGTATGTTTTTATCGCCAAAGGATGCGTTCCCCAAGGGCCGCAGAAATTGGAGAGCGGAGAGCGCATCCAAGTGCACGAAGTGGATTTTGCCGAATTTCTCAAGCGCGCTTTCGCGCCGGATTTCCCGCACCGAGATGTGTTGGTAAAATTGATCCGCGAAGGACTGCACACCACCAACGACCCCGCAGGGATGGAAAATTTACGCAAGATGATATTTTAAAAGAGACCGCCAGGGTCTCTTTTTTCTACTCTTCTACTCGAGAATATTTTCTCTGAGTATTTTTTCTGCTCGTCTGATTTTTTCCAGGAGTTTTCGCCTGGCTAATTCCCGGCAGCGCTCGCAGCAGGGAATGCGCGTCTTTGAAAGAGGTAAAGTGGCCCAAAGGATCGGTTTGTTTGGGCAATGATGGGCTGGTTTGGATACTTCGCATTTCATTCCCGAAGCTTTTTCCTCTCCGGTCAGTTCCGTGAAAATAACTTTTTCCGGTTCGGCAAGTTCTTGGGAAATAATTCTGGCTTGCTGGCAAACATGCATGCGCACAGCCGTATCCTGAATAGCCAAGGAAAGAATTACTTGCAAAAGCTCAACTTTGTCGCTGGAAATAATCACCACTTCGTTTGCCGTTTTTTCCAAAGTCATTGCGTTCTCCTTTTTTGCAGGATATGTTTTTAAAAAACGTTTTTTGATGATACCTGCAAAAAAAGTGTTTGTCCAGCTTCTTCCACTCCCGGGAATTAGGCGCTATGATGGAATAGCCAGTTAAGCAATAAGGCGCGCAAGGACATACATATGCACAAAAAAACGGTTGTCGTGTCACTGGGAGGATCGCTTATCGTGCCCAATGGCATCGATTGGCAGTTCGTCAAAGAATTCAAGGAGGTTATCGCGGAGGGGATAGCTGGGGGTCTGAGATTCGTGATTGTCACCGGGGGAGGAAAGACGGCACGCAATTACATTGAAGCGGGAGCCCAATTGGACAACATAAGCGCGGAAGACAAGGATTGGCTGGGTATTCATGCCACCAGGCTCAATGCGCATTTTATCCGCACCGTATTGCGCGAGCATGCGCATCCCACGATCAATAAAAATCCCCACCACCTGGAAAGTTTCAAAAAAGCAAACGAGGCGGTGCTGGTGGCGGCCGGATATCGTCCGGGAAATTCCACCGACTATATCGCCACACTAATCGCCAAAGAGCTGGGTATCAAAAAAATCGCCAACCTTTCCAATATCGATTATGTCTGCGACAAGGATCCACGCTTTTCACCGGATGCCAAAAAGATCGAGCAGATATCCTGGCGGAATTTCCGGGTTATGGTCGGAGATGAATGGGATCCGGGCGCCAATGTGCCCTTTGATCCCGTAGCTTCCAAGCTGGCCGAAAAAGAGGGGATGGAAGTGGCGATCATGAACGGCAAAAAGATCGAAAATTTCCGTCAGTATTTGGCCGGAGAAAAATTCGAAGGGACGATGATCAACTGATGAAGTGTGCTGTAAAAAAAATGGACAGGTTTTCCTGTCCATTTTAGTTTCAACGCTAGTCCTTCATTATCAGAATTCGGAAGTCCGGATGTCCGTCGTCAGTATTACGCACCCAAATCTTTCCGCCATGATCTTCAATGATTTTCTTGGCGGCAGACAGTCCGAAACCTGAGCCACTGATATTGGAGGAATTTTCCTCACAGCGAACCATGGGATTGAAAATGTCTTCCTCCATTCCCTCGGGGATGGGCGGTCCGTTATTGTAAACATTGAAGACATACCATTCCCCATGATCTTCGTAGCCCAGAGCTATGGTGCAGCCATCCCCTCCGTATTTCAAAGCGTTGCTTATGAGGTTGCGATAAACGCTCCGCATCCATTCGCGATTTCCTTTAAAAAGAACTTTGCCTGCCGGAATGGAGCCCAGGCGGTTATCAATAGTTATCCGAGATTGCTCGAATTCATAAGCAAACTCCGCAAGTACGGGATCGATTATGTCTTCACGTAAATCCACTTTTTCTTTGAGCGGAAGCTGTGTTTCGCCGTCCAAAATGCTCGACTTACACAGATAATCGGAAACAACGCCTATTATACGCAGCAAACGCTGGTATGATTCACGCAAAGTTTCCTTGACACTGTCATCCATTTTGCCAAAAACTCCCTTGAGGAGAAGTTGCATATTGGCATCTAGGGAAATGAGCGGGCTACGGATATCATGCGTCGCGATTCCCAGCAGCATAAGCAAGGAATGCTCATATTCTTTTTCCTTGGTAAAATCGATTGATATACCCAGAACACCTCTGGATCCATCCATATATTCGATAGGCGCTTTTATGGCAAGCACGTACGTCTTCATTCCGTTTTTACGCGTTATCCATTCATAGGAGCGCTTGGGTTTTTGGGTCAGCATTATCTCTTCATTGTCTTTTTGCGAAAGAACTGCTTCTTCTTCGAGCATATAGTCGAAATCCGTTTTACCAATCATTTCCGCAGGAACAGTGTTCCAGTTTTCAGCTTTTTGGTTACTTACCAGCAAAAAGCGACCTAATGAATCGGTGGCATAGAAAGAAATCGGCAGCAATTTCAACAACGCATCCAGAACTAAGGTTTTCATAAGGGCTCCTTTGATATAGCTGCGGCACTTGAAAATGTAAACGAGCTGGAATATAAAAAAATACCACCAATATTGTGGTATGTCAAGGAATCGCCCTAAGCATACACCACGCTATATGACTTATTTACAATCCCATCTTGCAATTTATTACTTCACGCGCATGGCGCGTTTTTTGAGAAGGAAAAAAATACCCAGATATGCACCCACGGCTACCGTCAGGGCAATAAGCAAAAAGCCGGTAATAAGAGGCAATGTCAATTCGAAAAAAACGACTTTGCTCAGAAAATAGCGCCAGCCCAGAAGGTGAGCCTTGGCAAACTGTTCCATGAGCCCGTTGGCGCTTTCATGGAAAAGAAACCCTCCCAACATGGCTGCCGGCGGCAAAACTACGAAAGTCGACCACATATTGGTGGCCAGAGCTCCCAAAGCGGCGGAGGCTTTATTTATCCCCAAGAGAGCGGCAACCACCAGGGAAGCAGTCACCCCTTCTCCGGGAATAATGCCGAAAAACACGCCCAAGGCCACGCCGGAGGCAATGGAATGGGGTGTGTCATCCAGCGAGAAAAAATGCTTTGTGCCGGATATTATTTTTTCGCGTAATTTCTGATATAGCGTCTGCATGGGTATAGGGTAAACCTATTTGCGCCTCCTGTAAATCTCCACTTGCCTGATTGACAGAAGTGCTGCGGCGAAGTAATTTTGAGGCAGAAGAAGAAAAGCTTTTTTACAACAACGAGAGGAGGTGGGACCATGTTCAGCAAAAAGAGGATTATCGACAGGATCGAGTTTAAGCTAGCAGAAGGGCTTTGGAAGGTGTGCTACCGCACTTACGGAAAAGGCCCGCCCAAGACATGGTTCGTCTTCGTGGACGATCCGCGCAGAAAGTCCATAAATGAGCTGAACAAGCTTCCGCGTCTCGGTAAAGGGAAAACATTAAAACAGGTCTTTGCTGCGCTGGGTATAGGGTACATCCCCAAAACCAAGCGACTCAAAAAGAAGAAGCTCAAGGAATTGTCCTGAAAGTGCCCGTGTGGCCCGGCTCGCGTCCAAAAGACGCGTGCTGGGCTTTTTACTTTTTATGTGCTATATCCAACATATATGGGAAAGCTCGTATTCGACATCGAAACGATTGGGGAGGATTTCGACAGCCTGGACGAAACAACCCGGGATGTTTTGACGCGCTGGATAAGGCGGGAGGCGCAAAATGAAGAAGACTACCTAGAAGCCCTGGCGGAACTCAAGAGCGGGCTTGGCTTTTCGCCGCTGACCGGTCAAATCGTGGCCATAGGGGTTTACGATGTGGACAAAAACAAGGGCGCAGTATACTTTCAGGCACCCGACGGAGAGGTTGGAGACAGCGAGGAAGGGAGCTTCAAATTCCGCGTGCTGAAGGAAAAGGAAATGCTGGAACAATTTTGGAATCTGGCGCAAAAATATGACGAATTTATAAGTTTCAACGGGCGTTGCTTCGACGTGCCGTTTTTGATGGTGCGAAGCGCAATAAACGGGGTGCGTCCGAGCAAGAACCTGATGGCTAACCGCTACTTATCCTCGCAGCCCTCGAGCGCTCGCCACATTGATCTGCTTGATCAACTTACTTTTTACGGCAGCGTGCGTCGCAAGGGAAATTTGCATCTCTGGAGCCGCGCTTTTGGCATCAAAAGCCCGAAAGCCGAAGGGATTACCGGGGATGATGTAGGGGCCTTGTTTAAGGAAAAAAAGTTTTGGGAGATAGCCAAATATAATGTAGGCGACCTGGAAGCCACTGCCGAGCTTTACCGTCGCTGGGAAAAACATCTTCGTTTTTAAAATTCATAAAAAAAAGGCATCCTCACGTTAAGGACGCCTTTTGTGTCTGAACCGGTGCAGCTTAGTTTAGTCGCCGTTTTCAAAAGGACTGCGGCCGGTTATGGCCGACCAAGCAAGGGCGGCCATAAATGACCAGAAGGAAAAAATGGCCGTTAGGGCATTCTCGGCAAAAGCGATGGCCACAAAGGAGCCCAGCAAAAAAGCATCCGTGCTTGTCGCTGCCGGAACCACTAGGGGCAATGCAAACATCCAGACCACGCAGCAAAACAACAAGGGGAACTCAAAAATAATCTTCATTTGCTCAGTGCGGCAACTTACGGTTCTTAGCAAGTGCTCATCCAAAAGCGACGGATACAGGACGCTTTTGGGCAAAAAAAATGCCGCTATACCGATAGCCGTTCCCAGCATGAAGATTGCCGCCAAAAAAAGCGCTGCCGTAAGCAAACTGGAGACCCCTTTTTTGAGCAGCTCCAAAGCAGAAAAAAAAGAAACCAGCGCGATAAAAAAACAAGAAACGATAAGTTTTGACCGCGTCCAGCGAAATTTTTCCACTTCCAACTCCAGCAGCTTTTTCATCGCTTCCTCCTTTTGACAAGGGAAAAATGAGCGCTTCCTTAAAAAAGATTATTGCAAGGGAAGATTTCCTTTTTCTTTACGAAATATTCTAATGAGAAAGAAAAAGGGCTGCAAAGGAAAGGTGAGCAAACGGAAATTGCGTTCAGCGCGCTTTTGGGCGAGTTTGAGTCCGGGCAATCGGAAATGCATAAACTAACCCCTCCTTTAAGTCATTATTTTTTGAAAGAACCAATATGCTATTAAAAATCATTTTTTCTTGACCGTCAAGGAGTGCGTTTCCTTGTCCAGAATTTTTGCCGCTTCGATATCCTTGCGCGCCCCAGGCGGCAAGACCGGCATAAGTCCCTTGAGAGCCGTCTGATCGATTTTGAGAATATCGTTCCAGCGGCCCAGCGGCTCCAGGATAGCTCTTAGCTGCTGCTCGTCATATTTGTAAGTTTTGCGCACACTTTGCGCCACTACTCCGCCTTCGCCGAACACTCTTTCCACTTCCTCTTGCAGCATATAATCTTCGATGAAAGAAGCCAGTTTCCCCAAGCGCAGCTTGCCGGCAGAAAGCTCGCTTTTGAGCTGAATATATTCGCTTATGGCCTTATCCACTTCGGCACTGTCTATTTTGCGCTGTTCGCGGAATTTGTGCCGCCACATTGGACATATCTTTTGGTAACCGCACCAATCGCAAAGCGGCGTGACATTGGGCTCAAAACGCCCGCTTTCGATCGCGCCGATCACCTCCAAAAAAAGATTCTTGGCGTTTTCCAGTTGTTCGGCTGTGCGTGTCGAAGAAAGTTTCACCCCGTGTTTGAGGTAATAAAGACTTACTTTTATCTTATCCAGGTTAGCAGCTTCCTTTGGATAACGTGAGAGAAAGGCGTTGAGGTAGACGCTGAGCTGCAAATCGTTATCTACTTTCTCTTGGCTCGGCATCTTCTTGGTGGTTTTGTAATCGATGATTTCGTAGCCGTCCTCTGTCTTATCCACCCGGTCAATGATGCCGGAAACCACATGCTTATTTTCTTTACCGATTTCAATCGCGAAACGGCTTTCCAGATCCACGATATTATAGGAAGAAATGTCGTTTTTCTTGTAATAATCCTGGATCATGGATACACCCAGCGAGAACGCCGCGCGTTCTTCGGCTTCATTTTCAAACACTTCGCTATTCCAGCCGCGCGAGAAATGATCCAGGGCATCCTCGAGTGACGGTGGCAGCAGGCTAGGAGTGTGGATGAATTTAAGCGTGGAGTGGACCAAGGTACCGAACACCGCTTCTTTGGATTTCGGCTCATGGATCTTGTCCACATATTGGTAACGATACTTGAGCGAACAGTTTTGGTAAGTGTCGATGGCGGAGTAGGAGATGCGCATACGGCAGGTAAAAATTACGGATTGAAAGCTAAGCGAAGTATGCAGCAATTGTAAATCCAGGAAGGAAAGAGGGCAAGGAGTCTGTGCTATACTTAAAAAATGGAAAAACGAAAAGAGACGAAAAAAAAGGACGGGGGACTAAGGTCTTTCGCGCCTGTCTGGAAATATCTCCAGCCTTATCTGCCCGGAGTCAAGGTGGCATTCGCCTTGGTTTTGGGCGAACACGCGCTCAAACTTGCTTCGCCGCTGGTCTTTGGCAAAATAATCGACAGCCTCACCTCCGGCGCTTCTTTCACACGAGCTTTTTACTTTTTGACCCTCTGGCTCGCTTTGGACATCGCCTCTACCGCTTTCATGCGTTTGAGAGTTCTGCGTGTGGCAAAAATAGCCTATCCAGCTAGCGCCGACCTGATCACTAATTCCCTTAGGCACTTGGTAAAACTTCCGCTTTCTTACCACAAAGACAAGAAGGTCGGCGAAATAATCCAGCGCATGTCACGTGCAAACAGCTATCTTTACCGCTTTATTGAGGACGGGATATTCTACGCATTACCCACATTACTTAGCGCGCTCTTGGCTTTCGCCTTCATTGCCTGGATAAATTGGATTTTGGGAGTGATTTATTTGCTGTTTGTGCTGGGACACCTGGCCGTTACCGTAAAAAAAACGGAGCCGATCATAGATTACCAGCAGAAACTCAACAGCATCAACGAGAAAATATACGGCAACATATTCGACCGCACACCAAACACGCTGGAAATAAAAGCCAATACCGCCGAAGAAATGGAGCACCAAAGGAATACGGCGGGCTTTGCCAGGGGCTTGGGCGTGATGTACAAACAATATTTGCTTTGGACAAATCTGGGACTTTGGCAAAAAGCAATCGTAAGCACGGGGCTTTTGGCCTTTTTCGGAACGGGAGTTTATCTGGTTTCTTCGGGAAAAATAACGATCGGCAGCTTCGTGGCCCTGTTGGGATATGTTAATATGCTAAACTCATATTTATACTTGCTCGGATTCTACTACAAAAGCTTGCAGGA